>CABRLT010000234.1 GCA_902471785.1 uncultured Collinsella sp. | reverse complement strand
CCGGTATTTGCCATCCTCTTTGGCATGGTCCTGGCGCTCGTCTTTCCCAAGAATCGTCGCGAACAGCTCGTCGCCGGCGTCACCTATACGTCCAAAAAAGTCTTGCAGTACGCGGTTATCCTGCTTGGCTTTGGCATGAACCTCTCCCAGATTCTGTCCAAGGGCGCCCAGTCGCTGCCGATTATCGTGGCGACGATCTCGACCTCGCTTGTCATCGCCTTCGTGCTCTGCCGCGTCATGAACGTGCCGGGCAAGATCGCGACGCTTGTGGGTGTGGGTTCGTCGATTTGCGGCGGTTCTGCCATCGCTGCGACCGCACCCGTCATCGATGCCGACGATCGCGAGATTGCCCAGGCTATTTCGGTCATCTTCCTGTTTAACGTTATCGCGGCGCTCGTGTTTCCGACGCTCGGCGGCATGCTCGGGCTGACCAACGAGGGCTTTGGCCTGTTTGCCGGTACCGCCATCAACGACACCTCGTCCGTAACGGCTGCGGCGAGCGCCTGGGACAGCATGCACCCCGGCGCCAATGTGCTCGAGAGCGCCACAGTGGTCAAGCTCACCAGGACGCTGGCCATTATTCCCATCACGTTGGTTCTCGCATGCTGGCAGATGCATCTGGCGCGCAAGGCCGGCGGTGACGCCAAAAGCACGTTCTCGCTTAAACGCGCGTTTCCCATGTTCGTGCTGTTCTTTGTGCTGGCGAGCGTGATCACCACGGTGCTTCAGCTTCCCGCGTCCTTTACGGCGCCCATCAAGGAGCTGTCGAAATTCTTTATTGTGATGGCCATGGCGGCTATTGGCTTTAATACCGATATCGTCGAGCTGGTCAAAAAGGGCGGCAAGCCCATCGCGCTGGGCTTTTGCTGCTGGATTGGCATTGCGTGCATGAGTTTGGGAATGCAACACGTACTGGGAATCTGGTAGAGAAGTAGCTTGTTTGCGTGCTGCGTGCTGGTGAGCGCATTCTCACGGTGGAGCGATAGGAGCTCTTGCGGGTATGGCTTGTCCGCAGGTTTATAAGTCCCGAAGAGCTCTTATCGCCCCGCCAGGATGGCGATGCGGGGCAACACCTATACTCGCAGGACGGCGCTTTCTGCCCTATAGTGTTTGGTGGTCAATATCGTTCAATTTTGAAACACTCGGTCGTGCGACCGTCGGCGGTTGCACGTCGCTGCGGACAGGGGCAAATCATGGATAGCGATGCCAAGCTGAACATCTTGACCGATGCCCTAGCTGCTGCCGGGGCCTCGGCATTGGCTATCGATGCGCGTGCGGCCGTCGCGATCTCGACCATGAATGACGCGGCGCTTGAGCGGGATGTGGCGGCTTTTGTAGCTGAGCGCCTCGACCGTATAGGAGACGGCGCGCGTCTGGTTATGGGGCGTGCGGGTGCGCGCCTGAGCCTGACCGTTCGCCCCACCGACAAAGAGGGCGGGGGGCTTTGGGTCGTCGTGGTCCGCGAGGTGCGCGGTGCCGCGGCGCATGCGGGCATCGAGTGGCTCAACGCCGACGAAGTTGAGGCCCGCTACGAATCGAGCGCGTACGGCATCGTTGAGGGGGCGGCCTCGGTGGCTGCGCCGGTTGCAGAGAGTTACGCGCGCGGTGTGCCTCTTATGCTCGAGGGCGAGCTGGGAGCGGGTCAGGTCGAGATCGCCAAGCGCCTCTATCTGGACGGTCCTTTTGCCGATCAGCCCTTTGTTTCCGTTGCGCTCGATGAGCTCACCGAGCGCGGTTGGCGCCATGTGCTCAAAAGCGCCGAATCGCCGTTGTTCCAAATGGGGCTGACCCTTTGCATTGAGGGCTGGAACGCGGTTGGCCCCCAGCGCCTCCGCGAGCTTGTCTCCACGATGACCGACACCGCGTTGGCGACGCGCTGCCATGTGGTGCTGACGGCGAATGACATGCCGGGCGGCGGCGAAAGTGATCAAGCCGCCTTTGTGACCGAGCGCTTCGCCTGTGCGGTGAGCGTGGCGCCGGCAATCGCCGAGCAGGGAGCCGCGTCGACGAAGGCTGCGCGCTATTTGGAATATCTCGCTGATGCATTTGGGACGGCAGCGCCCACGCTGTCTGTCGCGGCGACGAAGACGCTCGATGCTTACCGCTGGCCGCGCAATTATCTGCAGCTCCGCGAGGTCTCGGAACGACTGTATATATTGGTGGGGGCGGGCACGGTGGACCGCGCTGTGGCGGAGGAAGTGCTCGCCCAAGAGGACGTGATTAAGACCGCAACCTTTGGCGCCCCGACGCTCGAAAGTGACCTGTATATCCTGCGATCGCTGGCCGATACCGAGCGAGATATCGCGCATCTGGTTGTAGACCATCTCCACGGCAACCGAACCCGTGCGGCGGAGGTGCTGGGCATAAGCCGTACAACGCTGTGGCGCTTGCTGAAGGACGATGACCGTTGAGCGAGGCGCCCGTGACCGCGCGCGACGCGTGTGCTACAGTCCAAAGCGTTATTGTTTCGATTTGGTTACGGCGTGCGAGGGCATATGGCTGAGACTTCAAAACCGAGCCGCAGAAGGCGGAGTGCCGCGCCGGTCAACCGACGCACAACATCGGTGACGTGGGGCAAACACGCCTCGGGGTTTGATGGTTCGTTCAAGCGCACTAAATACGGCTATCCTTCGGCAAGCGCCCGCTTGGCCATGCAGGCAGAGTCCTCGTTGTGGGGCCGCAAGTGCGTGGTGGGCTCAAAGCTCAAGCACGACGGCACGCTCGGTTACATCAGCCGCGGGGCGGCTCGTCGCAGCGGACTCAATCCGGCTGGTTGGCACCGTTATGTTCCGATCGCGGTCGCCGTTGCAGTGATCGTCATCGCACTCGCTGTGCTTGGCTACGCCGGCGGTGGCGCCAACTTGGACGCAGTGTTTAAATCGCCCGAGCTCGCGCATGCAGGCACAGAAGTTGTCGAGGGCGCG
>CABRLT010000233.1 GCA_902471785.1 uncultured Collinsella sp. | reverse complement strand
GTCGCCGCCATAAGGCGTGCTCCCTCCTCTTTCGGGCCAAATCGACTCAGCTGACGCCGTCTCGCTGTTGGCGACGGCATCATTGGCGTTTCCGTTCTTGTTGGCGAGGGCAACGGTACGGTTTCTGCCGTATTATTGAGGCTGTTTGTTGCTTTGCTTGTTGTTTAGGGGCTTTGTTGGACAGCTATTTTACTTTGCAATCGAATACTGAGGCTTCGGGCGAGTTTGTGGACCGCAAGAGCCGGTTTATTGCCCAGCTGGTCCATATTGAGTCCGAGGATGAGGCGAATGCCTTTATCGAGATGGTTCGCAAGCGTCATTACGACGCTCGACACAATGTTCCCGCGTGGATTTTGGTCGATGGACGCGAGCGCCAGAGCGATGACGGTGAGCCGAGCCGCACGAGCGGTATGCCGACGCTCGAGGTGTTGCGCGGTGCAGGGCTCAAAAATGTTTGCTGCGTAGTGACGCGCTATTTTGGTGGCACGTTGTTGGGGCCTGGTGGCTTGGTACGCGCCTATACCGCGGCGACGCAGGCGGCGGTGGCCGCGGCTCAGGAGGCCGGGCAGATCGTCGAGATGACGAGCGTCGTGCCTGTTGACGTGCACGTGGCCTATCCGCAGTATGAGCAGGTGCTTCGTTTGGCGCAGGATTCGGGTGCCAAGGTTTCGGATACCGATTACGCGGATGCCGTGACAATTCATTTGGTGTTTAAGGCGGGGGAGCAGGAGCCGTTTTGCGCTAAGATGCGCGAGCTTATGGCGGGGCGCGAGGAGATTGAGGCCGGCGCTCCCGAATTTGCCGAGTTCTAACGGCGACGGCCGGCGTGCTTTTGGATGGATCCCAAGCGCGCCGGCCGTCGTTTTATGCTGCTGCCGTCTACTCGGCGAGCTGCTTTAGCACATCGCAGGCGATCTCGACGGCATCGTCGATGCAACCGGGGCAGCTGCGGAGCGGACCCTTGTCCGATCCGATGCCCTTGAGCGTACCGCAGACGGTCGTCGTGTTCTTCTCGCCAAAACGCTTGGCGATTTCGCGCGACAGCTTGTAGGTCTGGCCCTTGGTCTTGGGGTTTTCCATGCCGTCGCTCATCACGAAGCCCATGATGGCCACGGCGCCCGAGATGGCGCCGCAGGTTTCGGTCATGCCGCCCATGCCGGCACCAAAGCCCTCGGTGAGGGTAAAGGCAATCTGGGGGTCGAGTCCGACGGCAGGCGCTAGGGTGCAGGCGACGGCCTGGGCGCAGTTAAAGCCGCGGGCGTGGTATTCGGCAGCCTGGGCCTGACAGGCGTTGATGTCGAGCTGGGCCGTATCGATTTGCTTCATCGTTGTCTCCTTGGTCACGGTGTACCCGCTTATGGTATCTAATCATTGAGAGCTTCATGTATGCCTCATTTTTATCTATCGAGCAAATGCCAAGGTTGAGACAAACACCCTTGATTCATTTGTCTCATAACCCACCTTGAGGATGGGTTGAGAGGGGTGTGTGGTAGCGGTATTGTGAACCGAATAAAACAAAACCCAAGTAAGGGAGTTGGATATGAGCGAGCAGACTATCGGTACTACATGTGTTCAGGGCGGCTATCGCCCGGGCGACGCGGAGCCGCGCCAGGTGCCCATCTACCAGTCCACCACGTGGAAGTACGACACGTCCGAACACATGGGCAAGCTGTTTGACCTGGAGGAGTCGGGCTACTTCTACAGCCGTCTGCAGAACCCCACGTGCGATCTGGTTGCCGCCAAGATTTGCGAGATGGAGGGCGGCACCGCTGCGATGCTCACGAGCTCGGGCATGGCTGCGAATTTCCTCGCGATCTTTAACGTGGCCGGTGCCGGCGATCACGTGGTCGCGAGCTCTGCCATCTACGGCGGTACCTACAACCTGCTTGCCCATACCATGGGTCGCATGGGCCTGACCTGCACGTTCGTTGCCCCTGACTGCACCGATGAAGAGCTCGAGGCAGCCTTTGAGCCCAATACCAAGCTCGTCTTTGGCGAGACGATCGCCAACCCCGCCCTTGCCGTGCTCGATATTGAGCGCTTTGCCAAGGCCGCGCATGACCACGGCGTGCCGCTGATGGTCGACAACACCTTCCCGACGCCCGTGATGTGCCGTCCCTTTGAGTGGGGCGCCGACATCGTTACGCACTCCACCACCAAATACATGGATGGACATGCTGCCTACCTGGGCGGCGTGATCGTCGACCACGGCCAGTTTGACTGGATGGCCCATGCGGACAAGTTCCCGGGTCTCACCACGCCCGATGAGAGCTATCACGGCGTGACCTATGCCGAGAAGTTCGGTCGCGAGGGCGCCTTCATTACCAAGGCAACCGCTCAGCTCATGCGCGATCTTGGCCCCATGCAGAACCCGCAGGCGGCCTTCTTCCTGAACAGCTCGCTCGAGAGCCTGCATGTGCGCATGCCGCGTCATTGCGAGAACGGCCTGGCCGTTGCCAAGTTCCTGCAGAGTCATCCCAAGGTACGCTTCGTGAGCTATCCGGGCCTGGAGGGCGATAAGTACTATGACATCGCTCAGAAGTACATGCCCAACGGTACCTGCGGTGTTGTGAGCTTTGGCTTTAACGGTGGTCGCGCGGCGGCCGAGACCTTTATGAAGAGCCTCAAGCTCGCCCAGATCGCCACGCATGTGGCCGACGCCCGCACTTGCTGCCTGCATCCTGCTAACGCCACGCATCGCCAGATGAACGACGAGGAGCTCATCGCCTGTGGCATTTCCGCCGACATGGTGCGCCTGTCGTGCGGCCTCGAGGACACGGCCGATCTGATTGCCGACCTTGAGCAGGCGCTCGAGCAGTGCTAGGCTAGCGTTCGCACAAGGCGCCGACGCTGGCAGATAGCTTTGGCGACCATTCGTTCCGATTCCGTAGGCGGGACCCCAATCGCGACTGTTTGCAGGCGATTG
>CABRLT010000232.1 GCA_902471785.1 uncultured Collinsella sp. | reverse complement strand
CCCATAGCAATAAAGAGGGCCGCAAGCGACCCTCTCCATTGCATTATGCAATCAAATACTGTGTTTTACATCCAGTCGTCGATGAACGGTAGTTTAGGCGCTGTATTTGTTGGCCTCGCCAAAGGTGCCCGCCTCGACGATCCAGCCGTCCTTCATGATAACGTCCATGTTGTCGGTGTTGAGCACGTGGATGTCGGCGGCGACGTCACCGTTGACGACCAGCAGGTCGGCGCACTTGCCGGCCTCGATAGAACCGGTCTCGTCCTCGATGTGGCACATCTTGGCACCGTTGAGGGTGGCGCAGGTGATGGTCTCGACCGGGGTGAAGCCGATCTTGTCGACGAACTCGTACATCTCCTCGATGGAGCAGGTGCCGTACGGGGTGACGAAGGAGAAGGAGTCGGAGCCGATCGTCATGACGACGCCGCGCTTCTTGGCCTCGCGCAGGCAGTCGTAGTTGCGCTGCAGCTCCTTCTCGACCAGGGTGCCCTCGTACTTGTCGTGCAGCTCGGGGACGTAGACGGGCGGATAAGTGGCGTACCAGGTGGGCAGGAAGGCGATCGTCGGGGTGAAGAAGGTGCCCTGCTCGGCCATGAGGTCCATGGTGCGCTCGTCGATGTCGAAGCCGTGGATCAGCTGCTCGCAGCCAAAGCGGACGGAATCGTAGGCAGCGGCGTGGTTGTTGTAGCAGTGGCTCCACACGGGGATGCCGACCATCTTTGCCTCTTCGACCACGGCCTGGATCTCCTCGGAGTCCACACCGGGATGCCGACCAGCTTGGCCTCGTCGATGACGGCCTGGATCTCCTCGGAGCAGTAGTGCTGGTCGCGACCGGAGTCCCAGCGCCAGATGCCGCCACCGGTAGCCCAGATCTTGATGGCATCGGGGTTCTCGCGCAGGCGACGACGGACGGCCTTGCGCAGATCCCAAGGACCGTCGACCTGGTCGCCCCAGGGATGGGATTCCTTGTTGAGCTCCTGGGTGCAGTGGTGAGAGTCACCGTGGCCGGCAACGCGGCAGAAACCGAGGCCGGTGGCCAGAACGCGCGGGCCCTTAAAGACGCCCTTGTCGATGCAGTCACGGATCTGGATACCAAAGCGGCCGATCTCGCAGACGGTGGTGAGGCCGTGGGTGAGGCAGTCGTAGGCCTGCTTGACGGCGACGGCCTGCTTCTCGAGGAGCGGCTGCATGACCCAATCGGTGTCATCGTCGGTCAGGTTGCCCGAGAAGTGCAGGTGGGTGTCGATCAGGCCGGGAAGGACGGTCTTGCCAGCGGCGTCGATAACCTCAACGCCCTCGGGAAGGTCCTGCATGGCGCCGGCGTACTCGATCTTGCCGTTATCGTCGACGAGAACGAGGGAGTTCTCGACCGGCTCGGCACCGGTACCGTCGATGAGCTTACCGCCAACGATTGCATACTTAGTGGACATGGTTCCTCCTTATGGATCCATATAGTGGGCGAGGCCGTGTTGGGTTAAGGCCTCACAAAGCTACCCAAGTGGCGCCGGGTTCGGTGCACGGAAGAGAGGGTCCCGCGCGTTCGGTGCGCGGGAGAGAGGGCACCGCGCACCCGATCCGCCCCGGCTAGGCGTTACTTTTTGCGGGAATTGGTGAAAGCCATGAGGGCCAGGCCAATAGCCAACCAGCCGATCACGATGCTCCACTCCACCATGTTGAGGGAGGCGGGAGAGAACGGAATCACGAGCAGGCCGATGATGATGGCGCAGGCAGCGATAGCGAGGCCGATGCCAAACTTGCCGCCGGGCACCTCGTAGGGACGAGGCAGGTCGGGCTCGGTGAAGCGCATGCGCAGGCAGGCGAGGGCGACCATACCGCAGGAGAAGATGAAGGCGAGAGCCGACACGTTGGTCAGAGGGATGAGCATGTTCTTGCCCAGGAACGGACCGATGACGGTGATAACGCCCAGAACGACGCAGGCGAGCTTGGGAGCGCCGGACTTGGGGTCGACCTCGGCGAACTTCTCGGGCAGTTGGCCCTTGCGGCCCATGGCGAGCATGATGCGGCTCGTGGCGCCGTAGAAGGAGTTCATCGGGCCCATGGGTCCAAGCGTGGCGATGACGAGCATGGCCAGGTACAGGAGCATGTTGATGCCCTTGAGGCAGGCAAGCGCGGGAACCGGACTCTTAACAAACTCATGCCAGTCGAGGATGGTGCCGAACGAGTAGATGCAGACCATGTAGAAACCGCCAGCGGCCAGCAGGGCCAGGGAGATGATCTTGCCGAACTTGTTCCAGTTGAGGCCCTCGGCTGCTTCCTCAGCCTGCTGAGGAATGGTGTCGAAACCGGCGTAGAAGAACGGGGTCAGAACCAGGACCGACACGATGCCGGCGAACAGGCTGGCGCCCTCGGTAGCGGCCTTGCCGCCGCCAGCGCCGGTGACCTGGGAGAACACGGGCATGGCGTTGTCCGGCGAGCCGGTGAACAGCGAGACGCCCATGGCGAGCAGCATGCCGCAGAGCAGAGCCTTGGTCAGGAAGGCCTGGAGCTTGGCGGCCGAGCTGGCGCCGCGGAAGTTGAGGAAGATGACGTAAGCTGCAAAGCCGAGCGCGATCAGCGTCGGGAACAGGTAAACGTCAGCGCCCAGGATGGTGTAGAGCTTGACGGCGCGCAGCCACTCAAGACCGGGCAGGCTGCCGAACATCTCGGACACGAGGGTCGAAATAGCGATGGCCTCCCACGGGCACAGGATGCCGTTGCCCAGGGCCAAAAGCCAACCGGTGATGTAGCTCAGCGTACGGCCAAAGCTACGATCGACATACTCGACGATGCCGCCCGAGATGGGGATAGCAGCCGTGAGCTCACCGAAAACAGCTCCGACGGGCACGAGGAAGATTGCACCCAAGAGGAATGCGATCATAGCGGGAACGGGACCGCCGCCCACGACCATCCAGTCGCCGACCTGCAGAACCCAACCGGTACCGATGATGGCACCGAA
>CABRLT010000231.1 GCA_902471785.1 uncultured Collinsella sp. | reverse complement strand
GCGCACGAACCACGCTCTAAACGGGAGAAAATCCACGCTCATGAATGTGACAAAGGGACTACCCCTTTGCCACATCCGGGACTGGCCCTAGACCGGCTTGACCTCCAGCTTTATCCCTTCGGCGCAGGAGTCGCCCAAAACATCCGAAAGGGCCCAGGTCGCATATAGCGGCAAATAGAGAACCGCTCCGTTGCGCTCAACGTTGCCTCTCGAGAAAACAATCCCGAGCCTTACGCCATATTCAGCCGTATCAAGCACATGACCGAGCGCAGCGTGCGCGTGGTAATAGGAGCCCGATTTAACCTCGATCGGAACAGCCGTCCCATCCGGTCCATCGACCACAAAGTCCACTTCGCCGCGCTTTTTTGTCTGATAGTAGTAAAGCTGGCGATTTTGGGCAGCTAGCTGCTGGGCCACCACGTTTTCGTAAATGCCGCCCAGATTGGGCTCTTTGCTATCAAGATACGCCGCTTGGGCGACTCCAACGGGGTAGCGCGCCATCAACATGCCCGTATCCGATTGATATAGCTTGAACTGCGATGGTCGTGCCGTCTTGAGCAGGGGCGATTTTGGCTCGGTTACGATATCGGCTTTGAGAGCAACGCCGGCATCGACAAGCCATACAAAATCTCGCTGATACTTCTCGTAGTGAGCCTTGGGGTCAATGGAATTGAGCACGAAGCGCTTGTTTTCGCCCTCGAGCATAATAGGGAGCTGATCGTAGATGCTCTGCGCCTGAAGGGCTCGCCCGCTTGCATACTTGGAGATATCCCGCCGGTACTGTTCGTTGAGCTCTGACTGCAGCTGACGAACAGAGGCAAGGTCGCCCTGCGTGTCAAGGAAACGCTGCACGACCTCCGGCATTCCGCCGACAACGGTATAGGTCCTGAAGTTTGCCATCATCGCGTCATGAATGTAATCAGGAATGGGCCTCTCGCTGATACACGCGTCACGTATCGTTTGGCGAGCCCCCTCGCTCACCCCGGTTGCCCAGCAAAACTCCTCAAAATCGAGCGGGAACATCCTAAGCTCGTGGACATACCCCACGGGATAGGACCTGACGCCCTTGAACTGGGTCCCGAGCATTGACCCCGAAAACGCCCAACGGCACCTCCCGTCCTCAACAAGGAACTTTGCCATCGTCATGATGTCGGGGGCCTCTTGGACCTCATCGATAAACACGAGCGTTTTGCCTGGTGCAATCGACTTTCCCGAAAGAAGCGTCACCCTGCTGATGAAATCATCGGCATTCCGCGCCTCGAGAAGAGCATCTTTTGCCTGGCGATTTTCCATGAGATTGAGCTCGATGTAGGTTGCATGGCTGGCTTTGCCAAATGCGCGAATCGAATAGCTTTTGCCGATCTGGCGAGAACCCGTGATGAATAAGGCCTTTTGCTCGGCAGACTTCAGCCAACGCTCCAGCTCTGCCGCTATTTTCCTGCGCAGCATAGGCTCTCCCCTCAGTGTCATCAAATGAAATGCAAAGTTTTATGCGCTTAATTATCGATGAAATGTAGGATTTTTAGAACCTAAAATCGGATGAAATGCAGAGATTTAGGATTATAAGCAAAAAGAAGGGGCAGCCCCGGCGAATGTGACAAAGGGACTGTCCCTTTGTCACATTGCGCTCGACTACTCGTCGACGATCTCGGCAAGCCAGACGTTCAGCGTATCGACCTCGGGGCAGCAGAACTTTGCCGTACCGGGCTCGTTGCCAGGCACGGTTCCGCCATAGCGCAGGATATCGATATAGGGAAAGCCCACATGGCAGGCCATGGCGCACATCTTGCCGCGGTCGCGGTCGAAGTCGAAGACGTCACCCGGCTTGTGCCCGTGATGGCAGCGGCATGTGCCCAGCTGGTCCACGCAGCTAATACGAATACGTGGGCGCCTGCCGCGCGGGGCACCGAGCGGCTTGTTCTCGCCCGCCGCCTCGGTGCTGCTCTCGTCGGCGTTACTCATGGTCAATCACATCCAGGCAGGCCTCGATGGGAAGGCCAGCGGACTTATCCTCCTGGTCGGCATTGCGCTCGATGAGCTCCGCTACCACACGCATGGCATCGCTCGTCGCGCGCTGCAGGCTCCAACCGGCCATAACGCGGCCGACAAGCACCGCCGAGAACGTGTCGCCCGTGCCCGGGAAGTAGACCGGAATCAGCTCGAAGGGAATCGTGAAGTACTCCCCCGCCACATGGTCGTAACCGATGACGACATTCGCACCGTCGACCACAGCGCTCGTAATGACCACCGACTTGGCGCCCAGGGCACGCACGGCATCCACAAGAACGCGGCCCTCATCGGGCGTGATTTGCTCGGCAATGGGCGTATCGGTGAGCAGGCACGCCTCGGTGTAGTTTGGTACCGCATAGTCGGCGCACTCGAGTAGGCTGCGCATGAGACCGATCGTGGACTCGGGCACGCCGGCGTAAAGCTTGCCGTTGTCGCCCATGATGGGGTCGACGAACACCTTGGTGCCCTTTTGCGCACGGCGGTGGCAAAAGTCCGAGATGATGCGCGTCTCTTCCTCGGTCACGATAAAGCCGGTCGAGATAGCGTCGAACTCAAACCCGAGCTCCTCCCAGATAGCGAGGCTCTGGCGCACGTACTCGGTGGTGTCATGGATGTAGAACTTGGGATAGTTGAGCGTATCGGACACCAGCGCCGTCGGCAGGTTGTGGATGCGATAGCCCATGTGCGACAGCACCGGCAGCATGGCGGAGAGCGCGACCTTGCCGTAGCCGCACATATCGTTGATCAGCAGCAGCTGAGTGTTCTTCATGAGTGTCCCCCTTGGGTCGGGCGCGGCGCGACGGCGCCACAGTGCAACTAAGTGTAGCGCAGGGGACGTTGCGAGCGGAGTCGAGCAGTGCGAAGAGCAGATTGTTGCGGAAAGGTTTCGGAAAATGATCCCTTTTCCTCCGTCCCCAAGTAGTCGTTGGGGACGTTCTTAAACGACTAGTC
>CABRLT010000230.1 GCA_902471785.1 uncultured Collinsella sp. | reverse complement strand
CGAATCCAAAGCGGGCATTGACCTCGGCGATATCGTCGACCTTAATGGCAATAAAACCTGCCTCGTGCGGCACGTGGCGCATCTCTCCAATAGCGTTGACCAGTGCGTGGACATCGCCCAGGCCCGTTACTGAGTCGGTCGTATCCGCTAGGCTTCGGTTGATGATAATGCCCACGTACATGTTGGGCTCGGTATCGGTGCCGTCCAAGCGGTAGCCCGTGCAGTCGCAAAGCGCGTACGCTCCGGTGGCGTCCATTACGCGATACTGCATGTAGTGGAAGTGCCACGTGCTGTTTATCACCATATCGAGCTCGGCGCGTACGTTGTCGCGGTCCTCGGGGTGGACGCGGGCGAGCCACATGTCGAGTGAGTTAAAAGGGTGCTGGGAGGGCAGGTCAAAATCGCGCACGGCGTTAACCGACCATTGCGATTCTCCAGTATCGAGGTTAAGGATGAACGGATAGCGCGTCTCGGAGCTCATGGAGATCGCTTGGAACACCCGGTCGTTGCAGGGAAGCTGATCGACGATTGGGCGTTGCGGCGCGTCATCGTCTTTCGGTTGCTGCACACGATGCATAAGCTTATAGCGATACATCTTGCGATCGGCATCCATCGTCATCTGGCGACGCGTGTCGCCGGCAAGTGGATCGACGCGCGAGCTGCCAAAGCTAAAGCTGGCGATCATGGGCGCCTTGCCATCTGAGCTCGCCTCGATCAGCCCGGTACGTACCTGCTCCAAGCGCTGCTCGAGTTCAGTCTCGTTTGCGGAGAGCGAGATGAGCACAAACTCGTCTCCACCGATACGGAACAGCATCTCATCGTGTTCCATGGTTTCGGAGAGCGTGCGGCAGATGCTCAGAATATAGCGATTGCCTTCGGCGTGGCCAAACCTATCATTGCAATGCTTGAGATGGTCGATGTCAATATAGGCGCAGGTGAAGGGGTCGCCTTTGCGCCAGAGTTGCTCGACGTGACGGTCGAATCCGTTGCGGTTGCCCAAGTTGGTGAGCGGATCGATATAGGCGTTGCGCTCAAGCAGCTGGCGCTCTTGTTGCAGGATGGCATGCGTCTTTTGCAGTTGCTCACCAACGGCGCGTAGCTCAGCAGGCAGCGCGGCAACATCGAGTTCGGCGGTCGAGATGCCATTCGCAAGTCGCTGAAGATAGGCAATAATCGATTGCTCGCCCATGCGGTACGACTCGTTCATGATGGATAACCTCCTTGGGCGGAACAACGGTTTGTATCATATCCCCAATTTGGTTTGAATTGGGGATATAAGTTAGCTAATGGAGACAAATGTTCCCTTCGACGGTGGCGTTTTGCGTGCGAACGTATCAGTTGTTATTGCCACCATCGAGCAATGCCTCAAAATCCTTCGCCGGCATGGGGCGGTAGTAGAGGAAGCCCTGAGCGTAGCGGGCGCCCATTTGTTGTAGCATGTTCGCCTGCTCGTTTGTCTCGACGCCTTCGACCGCGACGGGCAGATGGAGCGACTGCGCCATCTCGAGCATCGATGAAATGATCTGCGTGCTGCGACCTTGATCGCGGTCGGTGGGCACAAATGCGCGGTCGAGCTTGATGACGTCGACGTTGACGTTCTTGAGCATCGCGAGCGTGGACTGGCCGGTGCCAAAATCGTCCATATAGGTCGAGAAGCCGCGGGTGTGCAGGTCGGCTGTCAGTTTGTCCACGGCTTCGGATTCTCCCGTATAAGCCGTCTCGGTGATCTCGATACGCATGAGCTCGGGCGGTAGGTTGTATTGGGCGGCGAGCGCCCCCATATGTTCGGCAACGTCGCAGGCAAGGATATCCACGCGCGACACATTAAGCGAGACCGGAACCACGCGAAGACCGCGATCGAGACGCTCGCGCAGCCACGAGGCGACACCCTGCCAAATGTACTTGTCGAGCGTCACCACAAAGCCGCTTTCCTCGAGTGCGGGGATAAACGTTGCGGGCGAAATGAGAGAGCCGTCCTTGTCAATCCAGCGGGTGAGTGCTTCGGCGCCAATAATCTCACCGGTTTCCATATCGACCTGGGGCTGCAAGTGGTAGGTAATACGACCATCTGAGAGCGCGTACTGGAATTCGGTCAGCGTGTGGTGAAACGTGACTTCGCGCTCGTACTCCGCGGGGCAGAAAATGGCAATGCGCTCCTTAAAGTCGTTTTTTGCGCGTCGATTGGTAAACATGGCCTTCGCCTGCGCATCGATGGTGATCTCCTCATTGGAGTCGATGGGGTAAACGCCCATGGACGGCCAAAAACCTACGCCGTCGTTGTGCTTGGCTACAGCCTCGCTCACGCGCGCATAGACACGGTGAACGAAATCGTGCTCAAAGGGTATGAGCAGACAAAAGTCGTCTTGTCCCCAGTATCCCGCGACACCCATGTCGGCGTTCTCGATATCCTTGAGCACCGTGCCCACATCGGCAAGCATACGGTCGCCTTCGGCCTGTCCATACCATTCGTTAAATAGGCGCATGTGGCCCATGTCGACGGTGGCGATACACCAAGCGCCGTCGCGCCTTGCCTTGATGAAGGCATTGGCACGGCGCATAAACTCGCTGGGGCGGTAGAGGCCTGTGAGCATGTCGAGGTGCTCGGCGACGGCGCCTTTGCGTTCCATCTCGGGTATGGGCAGACTGTCGTTGGGAACAAGTCCGCCGGCCGTGCGAAGGCGACGATCGAGTTCGCCCAAAACAGTCGATGCTTGGGAGTCCAGGCGTTCGTAAAAGGCCGGGACGACAAGACAGACGGGAGCAATGGTGTCGCCCGCGATTTGCACAGGAGCGAAAACGGCCTCTTTAAGGTGGCGGGTCAGTTGCTCGAATGCCTCGTGGTCCAGGTCGTTGCTGAGCACGACGAACTGGACGCTACGTGAACGGTAGACCCTGCTCCTGCCGCGGGTGATCGACAGCATGCGGCCTGCGTATTCGGCGAGCATGTTGTCGACAGCCTCGGCTCCG
>CABRLT010000229.1 GCA_902471785.1 uncultured Collinsella sp. | reverse complement strand
GGTTTTTCGTTGTGCGATGCGGTCCTGCGCCATCGAGGGCATACCGGCAGGGTCGATCCCCTCGATGAGGTGCACCATCTGCGTCAGGTCTGCCTCGATCAGCTCAATGCCCTCGGCGTTGGCGACCGCAAGCGTCTCTCGCATGGCGGAAACAAAGCAGCGGCGCTGCTCGGAGCCCGGCTCCGTGGCGCTTCCGTAGGTCCCGCCGTAGGCCATGCAGGTCTGGTTGATGCCGTCGTTGAGCATGAGTTTGGCCCACATGCGGTGCGCAATGTCGCTCTCGACGGTATGGGCGATGCCGCAGCGCGTGTAGAGCTCGTCGATTGCGGTGATGGTTGCGGGATCCGTGCCGGCCGCCGCGCCAAAGCGGATTTCGCCCGCATTGGTAAAGGTGAGCGCGCCGTCGAGGAATACGGCGTCCATGCCCTGGCAGATACCCAGGACGGTGTGCTTCCAGCCAAAGCGCTCGGCAGTCTTTTGCTCGCTCGTAATGCCGTTGCACAGCGAGGCGATGAGCGTGTTGGGTCCCACGACGCGCTCCATAGTCTTGAGCGCTTGGTTGAGTCCCGTCGTCTTGACCGTAAGAATGACCAGATCGGCGGGCGTTGCCTCGCTGACGCGGACGGATTTTAGCGCACAGGGCTTGCCGTTGACGGTGAGCGCGTCGCCCGCGTGACGCTCAAAACGGGCGTCATCCATAACGTATTCGACGGCGTCATTGCCGAGGGCCTTGGCAATCATGCTCCCGTAGAGCAGGCCGACGCCGCCCTTGCCGATAAAGGCGACCTTGTTGATCTGCACGTGAATCATCTCCCCATATATAAGGCGCCCGCGTAAGGGGCGCCTGATGGATTGTATGTCGCCGGGACGTTTGGTGAGCGCGCGGGGCTGCTGTTAAGAAAAAGAAACTATTGCGCTGTGCGCTTATGCCGCAGGGCAGACCGCGAAAACGCGTGCGGGATATCCAACGCCATCGCGCACCTTGGGGAAGGTGCAGAAGATGACAGCGCCTGTGGCGGGAAGCTCGTCCAGATGGTCCATGACCTCGATCTGATAACGGTCGACCGAGAGGATGTATTGTTCACCGGGGTAGGGGTAGGCGTCCTCGCGCGTGGTCACGCTCGCCTCCTTTCATCGGGCTTTTTGCTGATGTTAAAGCGGTGTCGTGACGGCTCGATTTCTGCTACGTTACGATACGTTCTCGATTGCGATTCTGATGTGTTTCGGTGGCGTGACGGGTTTGTTTCGCCTTGTCAGGGCTTCGATGGGAGAGGAGGGGCCGTGCAGTATCGCGTTGACCCCAAAAGCGGTAACCGTATCTCGGCGTTGGGGCTGGGGTGCATGAGGTTTTCCGGCGCGCCGGGACGCCCCGATGCGAAGACAGCTGATGCTATCATTTCCCGCGCCGTGGAGCAGGGGATAAATTACCTGGACACGGCGTACCTTTATCCCGGCAACGAGGCATGCGTGGGCGCTTCGCTTGAACGCTTGGGCCTGCGCGACCAGGTTTTGCTCGCGACCAAGCTGCCGCACGCCTCGTGCAAGTGCGCGGAGGATTTCGACCGTTTCTTTGATGAGCAGCTGCGCCGCCTGCGGACTGACCATATCGACTACTACCTCATGCACAACATCACCTCGCCCGCCCAGTGGGAACGCGTGGTGGCGCTGGGTATCGAGGATTGGATTGCGCGCCAAAAGGCTGCGGGGCGTATTCGCCAGATAGGTTTTTCGTACCACGGCAGTGCGGCGGACTTCTTCACGATGCTTGACGCGTATGACTGGGACTTTTGCCAGATCCAGTACAACTACGCTGGAGAGCGCTACCAAGCGGGAACGGCGGGACTCATGGCGGCCGCCGAGCGCGGGCTCGCGGTGTTTGTGATGGAGCCGCTGTTGGGCGGACGTTTAGCGGGCAAACTGCCTCCGCGTGCCCGCGCCGTGTTCGATGGCGTACGCGATCCGTACCTGAAGACGCCGGCTGCTTGGGGCCTTTCGTGGGTGTGGAACCATCCTCAAGTCACGATGCTGCTTTCGGGCATGACCGATACCGCGCAGGTGGACGAGAACGCGGCATTGGCGGATCGCGCACTGCCGGATTCGATGACGACAGAGCAGCTCGATACCATCGCACGTGTGCTGGGAGAGTTTGAGAAATCGAATCGCGTGCCGTGTACGGGGTGCGGCTACTGCATGCCGTGCCCCAAGGGCATCAATATTCCCGGTTGCTTTGGCGCCTACAACGCGAGCTACGCGCATAGTTGGTTTACGGGGCTGTCTCAATACTTTACGGCAAGCGCGGTGCGGACGAACGAGCCCAAGCTGGTGAGCAATTGCGTCAAGTGCGGCAAATGCGCGCGTCACTGTCCGCAGCACATCGATATTCCCGAGCGTCTCGACGATGTGCGCCGACGTTTCCAGCCTGGCCCCGTAACGGCCGCGCTTAAGGCCTTATGCAAAACGCGCTCCTGATGCCCCTTTTATAACTTGCGGTGGAATAGTTCCTCTTTGCCGCAGAATAGGGGCCAAACAGGAACTATTCCACCGCAACTGAAGGGGGCTGTCGTGGACCATCGGGATTCATGTGATGATTTGCGTGAGGTTCGTTGGGGCGTTTTGGGCGCTGGGCGCATTTCGCATCGATTTGCATCGTCGCTCAAGGAGGTGGACGGGGCACGGCTTGTGGCTGCCGCCGGTCGCACTCCTTCGCATGTTGAGGAGTTTTGCAGGGCGTTTTCGATTGATGCCGCGCACAGTTATGCCACAGCTGACGATAACGGCGATGCGGCTTATGATGCGTTGATTGCCGACCCCGATGTCGACGTAATCTACTTGGCTCTTCCACATGGCATGCATGCACATTGGGTCTGTCGGGCACTGCGCGCGGGAAAGGCCGTGCTGTGCGAAAAGCCGGCCGTTTTGAATGAAGAAGAGGCTCTCTCGATTGCCTCCACCTCTCGCGAGCGCGGCGTGCTGTTTATGG
>CABRLT010000228.1 GCA_902471785.1 uncultured Collinsella sp. | reverse complement strand
GCGGTTTTTGGCGTTTGCCCAGATAAAACCTGCCAAAATAAACCTGTCCCTTTTTGGCAGGTTATCGCTTCCAAAAGTGGAGGATGAGCGTCGTGCGGTTTTGCTGTTCGGTTTTGACCAGGATGTTGTGGATGTGGGTCTTGACGGTGCCCACGGCAAGGAATAGCTCGTCAGCGATCTCTTGGTTCGATTTGCCCAGTACGACCAGACGCATAACTTCGGTCTCACGGTTGGAGAGCTTGTAGGCGTTGCGATAGAAGGGCATCTGCTCTTCGATGTGTCGATCAAGATCGCTGACGTTCTTTTCCTCGGGCGCCTCCTGCATGCGGATTGAAAGCACGTGGTAGGAGTAGATGATCAGCAGAATCGCAAAGTAGCAGGCAAAGACGTTTTCGCTAAAGTTGCGCTCGGACAGATATAGTTGCAGCCAAGAGGGCGCCAGACTCATGGGGACAATCAGAATGTTGTAGAAATCCTCGGCAACGATGCAACCGACCAGAATAGCGCCGATAATCAGGTGCTTTCGTTGGTTGTTAACGCGTGCCTTTAGCTCGACTTGTGTGCTCTTGCGTGCCGTCCAAAAGATATATAGCCCCACGAAAACAAGGAATACCTGACGCATCGTGTAGTAGAGCCATTGATGAATGGGGCCGTAGGGGACAGCGACGATAATCAGCAGCTCGCTCAGCAAGAACGTTGCGACGGGAATGACAAACTGCTTTTTTGAATGCTTGTCGAGCAAATCCATGGCAATGAGCCAAATAAAAGCCTGCGAAGCGGTCGCCACAAAGGTCCGCAACACAGGCATGGTAATTGAGTAATAGTCGCTGGCTGGAAAACTCTGGTTTTGCAGCGTGTATTCAAAAAAGAAAATCTCGGTCATCTCGATGGCATAGCAGATAAATACGCCGCTGCCATAGATAAAGAAGCGTCGACGAGATGAGGCATAGGCGGCAAGCGAGAGCACCGCCGTCACAATACAGATCACGAGTATCGCTAGGGTATAGAAGAACATCAGGGTGTTCATCTGTCACCGTCCCATCTCATTTATTCTATGGTCGAGCCCTGTATACCTTGTGGGATATAGACGTCTCAACCCTTCGTTTCATTGCGGATTAGGCGCCGAGATACAGCATAGCCGTATACCGTTCGCGGTTCTAGATGGTAAACCCCCTGTAAACTCTTGACCTGCGGGTTTATATTGGTTTAGAGGGGGTGTAACTCCGTGAACGGACTTTAATCCCGAATAAACTAGGTAAAAATTGCATACGGGTGAATGATGGTCTTGTCAACACGAGGCGTGATGTTCGAGCGCCTCATAGTAATAGTCGGCAAGACCGGCGGAAAGGAAATCGACATGGCACTGCCTAAGGATTTCATCGACACCAACGACTTCACCAAAGAGCAGATCCTGGCTATCGAGGATCTTGGCCTGGCAATGAAGAAGGCCATCAAGGTTGACGGTTATTATCCGCACCTGCTTCGCAACAAGAGCCTTGGCATGATTTTCCAGCAGGTCTCCACCCGCACCCGTCTTTCCTTCGAGACTGCTATGACCGACCTCGGCGGCCATGCTCAGTTCTATGGCCCTGGCACCATCCAGCTCGGCGGTCACGAGTCCCTGGGCGACACCGCTCGCGTTATGGGCTCGCTGCTCGACATCATGATGGCTCGCGTTGACCGTCACAAGGACGTCGTCGGCCTCGCCGAGGGCTCCGCTGTGCCCGTCATCAACGGCATGTCCGAGTTCAACCATCCCACGCAGGAGATGGGCGACCTCATGACCATGCTCGAGAACCTCCCCGAGGGCAAGAAGATCGAGGACTGCACCCTGGCCTTCATCGGCGACGCCACCCAGGTCTGCGTCTCCCTCATGTTCATCGCCTCCAAGGTCGGCATGAAGTTTGTCCAGTTTGGACCTAAGGGCCACCAGATCCCCGACGGCGGCCTGCACGTTGGCACCGTCGAGGAGCGCGCCGAGTTCGGCAAGCAGATGATGGCCATCGCCGAGGAGAACTGCAAGGTCTCCGGCGGCTCTGTCGTCATCTCCGACGACATCGAGTGCATCAAGGGTGCCGACTTCATCTATACCGACGTGTGGTATGGCCTGTACGACGAGGAGGTCTCGGGCGAGAACTACATGGACGTGTTCTATCCCAAGTATCAGGTCACCATGGACATGATGAACTTCGCCGGCCCCAACTCCAAGTTCATGCACTGCCTGCCGGCCACCCGCAACGAGGAAGTCGTCGACGAGGTCATGGATGATCCCGAGCGCTCCCTGTGCTGGGTCGAGGCCGAGAACCGCAAGCATTCCATCCGTGCTCTCCTTGCCGCCCTGGGCAAGCGCACCCCGCTCAACGACGAGGGTGTCGAGTACTCCGCCAAGGCTGAGCTCCACGCCGCTCTCGAGGCTCTCGAGCAGCTCTAAGCCTCAAGGCTTCTAAAAGCACGTTTGCGGGCGGCGGATGCTCGTCTCCTGTCGCCCGCTCACCGAGGCCCAAGCAATTGCCTTAATACCTTAGGGCCTCGGATCTGTCCAAGACTGAGCGAAGGAGCTCATCATGAGCGACGGAAAGAAAAAGCTTTCCTTCTTGACGGTCATTTCGACCATCATCTGCGTCGTCTTCGTTTGCGAGGCCGCCGCTCCTGCTGCTGCCATTGGCAACCAGCAGTTCTTCTGGTGGATCTTCCTGATCCTGACCTTCCTGCTTCCCTACGGCATGGTTGTCGCCGAGCTCGGTACCACCTATGACGGCGAGGGCGGCATTTACGACTGGGTTCGCGATGGCCTGGGCGACAAATGGGGCGCCCGCATCTCGTACTACTACTGGGTCAACTACCCGCTGTGGATCGCCTCGCTGGCTACCATGTTCCCCGACATTTTGGGCATGGTCTTTGGCGTCGAGTTCAACTTGATCGCCAAGATGGGTATCGATCTTGCCTTTGTGTGGATCGTCTACCTCATGGGCCGCTCCAAGGCG
>CABRLT010000227.1 GCA_902471785.1 uncultured Collinsella sp. | reverse complement strand
AACCGAAGTTGACCGTCTCAACAATCTTTGGGTGGGCCGTCAGGGGTTCGAACCCTGGACCTTGGGATTAAAAGTCCCCTGCTCTGCCAGCTGAGCTAACGGCCCGCGGGTGGGATTGTACCACGGTCTGGGACTATTCCCAACTCCATTGGCCGTTCTGGAAAATCACAACTTCACGTCCATCAGGCGTAATGCCCGTAATATCGATGTCGTCCGTGCCGATCATAAAATCGACGTGCGTGCTCGAGACGTTAACACCATGCTCCAGGAGCTCCTCCTTGGACATGTCGTACCCACCCTCGATGCATTCGGGGAAACCGACACCTAGCGCGAGATGGCAGCTAGCGTTCTCGTCATAGAGCGTATCGTAGAACAGAACACCACTTTCGCGGATCGGCGTGTTCTTGGAAATGAGCGCGACCTCTCCCAGGTGAGCAGCGCCCTCGTCAGTATCGATGATACTTGCGAGCGTTGCCTTGCCCACGCGGGCGTCGTAGTCCACCACGCGGCCGCCCTCGAACTTAATCCAAAAATCGTCGATTTTATTGCCGTGGTGGATGAGCGGCATGGCCGAGTACACGATACCGTCGGCGCGCATGCGATCGGGCGAAGTGAAGACTTCCTCGGTGGGAATGTTGGGGAAGAAGGGGTGCCCATCGGGCGTCTTGCCCTTGCCGCCGGCCCACTCGTGACCCTTCGTCATGCCAATCGTCAGATCGGTTCCATTTGCCGCGGTGTAATGCAGGCAGTCGAAACGATTGTCGTTCAGGAAACGCAGGTTCTTTTCGAATGCGGCGTCATGGAGTTCCCAGTCGCTCTCTGGGTCCTGGCCATCGGCACGGGCGGTGTGCAGAATCGCATTCCACAGCTTATAGATTGCAACCTCATCGGCGTCTCCCGGGAACACCTCGCGCGCCCAAGCCACGACCGGAGCGCCGGCGATGCACCACGGATTGATGTTGTAATCCAGTCCACGGCGGAAAACTTTGCACTGCGTGTTCTTTGCCTTAGAAGCTGCAGCGGGCTTAGCGGGATCGATGCCCTTAAGGGCGGCGGGGTCCGCACCCTCGATAAAGATAAAGCAGGCACCGTCCTGGGCCAGGGAATCCAGCTGCAGGCGCTTCCACTCGGGCGTCTGCTCAAAATAGCTTTTCTCGACATGCTCGTACGTGAGCCTCGTCACGGCATCATCGGCCCAGATGACCGTCACGTGGCCGGCGCCGGCAGCATAGGCCTCCGCGACCACCACGCGCGCAAACGGCGCGCACTCAACCGGAGACTGAACGACGACTTCCTGGCCGGGCTTAACGTTTACGCCCTTGCGGACAACCAGGCGCGCATAGTTTTTAATCTTGGGCTCCAGGGACTTCATACCCTCCAGGGCCTCTTCGACCGTCAGGGCAGCTCGAATCATGTGCCACTCCATCTATCTATAGAACAGTAAAAAGGCGCGCCGCAAAAACGACGCGCCTTATATCTTAGCGATAAGTATGTATGCAAACGCTACTTCTTCTTGGAGTCCTTCTTGTCCTCCTCGGCAGCCGCGCGCTCAATAAGAGCGTTGAGCTTGTTCTCGGACATGCCCTCGGCCTGCGCGCGGTACATGTTGCGCAAGGGACGAATACGAGCGAAGTCATAGATAAAGTCGCCCAAAATGATGACGTAGGACAAAACAATGCCGACCATCTGGACAGGGCTGGACACCATGCCAGCGGGAGCGAAGTACAGCGAGGCCCAAATTGCCACGACGAGCACCATGCCAATGGCGAGCACAATCCACCAGATGCGACGGCGCTTGGTGTAGTCCTCGTCCTGCTTGAGGAGGATATTCGACACCGTATAGATGCGGTCCTCCTTGGCGCGCTGCTTAGCCTTGCGGGCGCGCTTCTCCTCTTTAGAGAGGCCCTCGAGGTTCTCGCCCTTCTCGAGCTCTTTGCGGCGTGCCTTAGACGAAGCCGGCACGACGCGAACGGAGCTCGCTGCTTGGCGGGCGGGCTTAGCAGATGCGGCAGACTTGCGCGCAACCCCGGTAACTTCGTGGGATTGCGTGCGCTTGTTCGTGGCGCTACGGGTACTCACTTATGCGTTCTCCTTCATGCTTGTGAACTGGGAGCCCGTGATGATCTGGAAGGCCTCGCGATAGCGCTCGGACGTGCCATCGATGACCTCGGCGGGCAGGTGCGGGGTCTCCCCCGTCATATCCCAGTTGGCCTTGAGCCAATTGCGGACGAATTGCTTGTCGTAGCTAGGCTGGATCTTGCCCTCCTCGTAGCTGGCAGCAGGCCAGAAACGGCTGGAGTCGGGCGTGAGGCACTCGTCGATCAGCGTGACCTTGCCATCAATAACACCAAACTCGAACTTGGTGTCGGCAATGATGATGCCACGGGTCGCGGCGTACTCGGCAGCGGCCTTGTAGATCTTGAGGGAAAGGTCACGAATCTGCGTGGCGATGTCCTCGCCCACGATCTCGCAGCAACGCTCGAACGAGATGTTCTCGTCGTGGTCACCGATCTCGGCCTTCGTGGACGGCGTGAACAACGGCTCGGGAAGCTTGGAAGCCTCGGTCAGGCCCTCAGGCAGCTGGATGCCGCAGACGGTGCCGTTCTCGTCGTAGGTCTTCTTGCCCGAACCGGTCAGATAGCCGCGGACGATGCACTCGATAGGAATCGTCTGGGCCTTCTTAACCAGCATGGCGCGACCAGCGAGGTAGTCACGATACTCAGCAAACTCCTCGGGGAAATCCGCCGGGTCGATGGAAACGAGATGGTTGGGGACGATGTCGGCAAACTTATCGAACCAGAATGCCGAGATGCGATTGAGCACCTCTCCCTTAAACGGAATCTCGTCGGGAAGAATGAAGTCGAACGCAGAAATGCGGTCGGTGGCGACCATCAGCAGGTTTTCACCGGCATCGTAAATATCACGAACCTTGCCACGGGAATCCGGACGACGCTCCATCGTTGTCACGTGAGTCACTCCTTACCTAAATACGACAG
>CABRLT010000226.1 GCA_902471785.1 uncultured Collinsella sp. | reverse complement strand
TGACTATCTCAGTCAGCGCCCCTTTTTAAGTTGCGGTGAAATGGGGACTGAATACGGGCTCCAGAGGCCAAAAGAGTCCCTATTCCACCGCAACTTCATGGGGATGTGTGACAATGCCCGTCGGAAAACATCTGCTGTCTTTGGGGGTCTATCTATGCTGTACGAGTTTTGTGCCGAGAACTTTGAGCGGGTGCCGGCGGCTATCGATGCCGGTGCAAGGCGTATCGAGCTGTGCGACAACCTTGCCGTTGGTGGCACCACGCCTTCGGCCGGCGTTATCAGCGCTACGACCAACTATGTCCACGAGCACGATGCACGGGTGATGTGCATGATTCGCCCGCGTGGCGGCGACTTTCACTACGACCAGGACGAGCTGCGTATGATGGAGATGGACCTGGGCCTTGCCGTAAGCGCCGGCGTTGACGGCTTGGTCTTTGGCTGCTGCAAGCCCTGCGCTGGCGGATGGGCGCTCGACGAACTTACGCTTGGCGCCCTCGTGATGGCTGCGGGCTGCGCGACCGAGGAATGTAAGCGTGAGCCCATCGACATCACCTTCCACATGGCATTTGACCAGCTCTCGCCCGAGGCTCAGCTCGATGCGATTGATACACTTGCCGACTGCGGCGTTACGCGCATCCTCACGCATGGCGGCGCTGCCGGTACGTCGATCGAGGATAATTTCGATCACCTGGCTCGTTTAATCGAGTATGCGGGTGATCGTTTGACCATCCTTCCCGGCGGCGGTATCACTACGGCAAATCGCGACGCGGTCGCGGCGGCGCTAGACGTCTCCGAGCTCCATGGCACCAAGATCGTGCCGCTGGAGGTATAACCCGTGGCGCTGGTATTCGATGTTCAGCAGGCGAGCGGCAAGCCCGACGACAACCGTCGCCCCGGTACCGCGTGTCCCTTTTGCAACACGGAGGGGCTCACCAACATCATCCAGCGCGACGGTGACTGCATCTGGCTCGAGAATAAGTTCAAGACCCTGCGCGCCACCCGTCAAACCGTGCTGATCGAGTCGGCCGATCACGATGCCGACCTGGTGACCTATAAGCCGGATGAACTCCACCATGTGATGAGGTTTGCTCTGGATTGCTGGCAGCAGATGATCGATTCGCAGCAGTATCGAAGCGTGCTCATGTACAAGAACAAGGGTCCGCTTTCGGGCGGCAGCCTCGTCCATCCACACATGCAGATTGTGGGCTTGGAACAGGAGGACGGCTATGCGGCGCTGACCTCAGCCAACTTTGAAGGCATCGATGTTTGGCAGAGGGGAAGGGTTGCGGTCAACATCTCAACCGAACCGATTATGGGGTTCTTTGAGGTCAATGTTTCAGCCCCGCAGGGAATCGCCGCCAGCGATGGCGCGCGAGACCAAGCCGAGACGGACCTCTTCGCCGATGCGATTCAGGTAGCTCTGCGCTATATCCTGAACGAGCACCATGGTGGTCGCGCAGAGTCGTACAACTTGTTCTTCTACCACATGGACGGCCGGACCATTGCCAAGGCGCTTCCGCGCTGGGTGGTTTCACCCTACTTTGTCGGGTATCGGCTGGCTCAGGTCAATGCTGAGACCACGCTCGATGTCGATGCGGAGCGATTCCGCGCACATCTGGAGGCGCTCACATCGTAAAGTGAGCGCCCGCACACTGCGGACGGTTTAGCGCGCCATTGCATCGCGGCCGGCCTCGACCCGCTTGCGCTGGGCGGCGCGCTCCTCGCCGGTCAGACGCTCAAAGAAGTGTCCGATAAGCGAGGCGAGCACCTGCTGAAACAACGTTCCACACATGACGGGAAACACAACTTCGCCCGGAAAGTATTGCGTGGCGATGACGGCGCCCGAAGAGATATTGCGCATGCCGCAGGTAAAGCACATGGTGGTCGTTTCGCTATATGGCAGATGCAGCGCGCGGGCGACCAGAATGCCGACGACAAAGCCGCTGATGGCGAAGACCAAAATAAAGAGGGCGACTTCCAAGCGCACCGCGTTCATGTGCAGCACGTACTCGCTCATGGCGGTGGAGTTGGAGGCGATAACGCCCATCATCATGAACTTGCAGGCGGGCGAGAGCGCGGGGGAGAGTTTCTCGTGCCCCCAGCCGCGCGTGAGCTCGTTGATCACGATGCCGAGCACAGCGGGGATGGCGATCATAAAGGCCATGTTCTGCATCATGCTCGGCACGTCGATCGAGACGGTGGCGCCCAGCAGGAGCTTGAGCGTAAGCGGAATCGTCACAGGGGAGATGACCGAGGACGTCAGGATGATGGTGAGCGCGAGCGGGCCGTTGCCGCCGAACATGCTGATCCACATAAAAGCGGTGACTGCCACGGGCACACTGTATTCGAGCACGATGCCGCAGACAAGGTTGGGGTTGGAACCAAAGAACAACGATCCCATGGCATAGGCCGCGATGGGAATAAGCGCCGCCGAGACCAACAACGCCAGAATCAGGTGCAGCGGACGGTGGAACACCTCGGCTACCTGGTGAAAGGTGTTGCTGAGCGCACCCTGAAACGTCATAAAGGCGAAGAGGGCGGGAACAATGGGCTTGAGAACGCCGATCTGTTGAGGAAAGAGCACGCCGAGCGCCACACAAATCGGAACGATGATCTGCATGTGCCCCGCGAGGAACTTCCCCAGTCCAGCCCATTGCTTCATATGCCCCGCGACTCCCTTTATCCGCGAACTTGTTTGTATGGATATGCTAGACGCTCGTATGTGTCCGTGCGGCTGAAACGCTCGATTGTTTCGAGGGCATTACCGCCATCGTTTGCCGAAACCGCGGCGCACCGCGGCGTTTTGCGTCCGCGCTGCACGGTATAATAAATCCGTTCAACAGATCTGCCTGCCGAAGCGGGCATACACAGAGGACTCATCGCTATGAACCGTGAGAGGTATCGCGGCGACCTGCCCCTATCGGGGGTGGGTGCCTATGTCATCGCTTAAGACGACGCATCGCTGGGCGGTCGCTCAGCAAAATCCCGAGCTCGAAAAGGA
>CABRLT010000225.1 GCA_902471785.1 uncultured Collinsella sp. | reverse complement strand
CGGACAACCCCGGCGGGGCTCGGACTCAGCCACAGTCGCGGCATCATATATGCGGGCGGAACGTAGGGGCCACCGATGTTAAGAAGTGTCAGCAAGCATAACGAAAGGTAGGGACCCCGTGCGCCCGTTATGTATCACGCGGATGGGCCGCGCGGATACCAAGGGAAGGAGGCGCTAGGCCTGGGCGGCAGCAGAGCTGGGGCCCTGGACCTTTGCCCACGTCTTGAGTGACAGCGTATCGATCTCGATAAAGCCGGCGCTGGCCTTCTCGTCAAACGTAGTGTCGCGGTCGTAGGTAGCCAGACCGTAGTCATACAGGCTAAACGGGCTCTTGCGGCCGACGACATGGCAGTTGCCCTTAAAGAACTTCAGACGGACGGTGCCGGTCACGAACTTCTGGGTATCGGCCATAAAGGCGTCGAGCGCGTTCTTGAGCGGGCTGTACCACTGGCCGTTGTACACGGCGGTGGCCCAATCCTGCTCGAGCTTGATCTTGGTCTTGAGCAGGTCGCCCTCGACGCAGATGTCCTCGAGCGCCTTGTGGGCGGTGATGAGCGTCAGGGCGCCGGGAACCTCATAGCACTCGCGGCTCTTGAGGCCCACCAGACGATCCTCGACCAGGTCAAGACGGCCAAAGCCATTGTCGCCGGAGATCTTGTTGAGGGCGATGACGATCTCAGAGAGCTTCATCTTCTTGCCGTCGACGGCGACGGGCTTGCCGGCCTCAAACTCAATCTCGGTGTAGGTCGGGGTGTCCGGGGTGTCCTCGGGATTCTTGGTCATAACCCAAGCGTCGTCGAGCGGCTCATTCCAGGGATCCTCCAGGTGACCGCACTCAATGGCACGACCCCACAGGTTGTCGTCGATGGAGTAGGGGTTGTCGTTGGCACCCTCGGGAACCGGCACGTTGTGGGCGTGGGCATAGGCGACCTCGTCGGGGCGACACTTCAGATCCCACTCGCGAACCGGGGCGATAACCTTGAGCTCGGGGTCGAGGGCCTTGACGGCGGCCTCAAAACGGACCTGGTCGTTACCCTTGCCGGTGCAGCCGTGGGCGACGTAGGTCGCGCCAAACTCGTGGGCGACCTCAACAAGCTTCTTGGCAAGCAGCGGGCGAGACAGGGCGGAGAGCAGCGGATACTTGTTCTCGTACATGGAGTTTGCTGCAATGGCTTTGGTCAGGAACTCATCGGAGAACTCGTCGCGCAGGTCGAGCACCTGGCAATCGAGAACGCCCAGGTCGAGCGCCTTCTGCTTCTTGGCATCCAGTCCGGTCTCTTCCTGGCCCACGTTGCCGCAGACACAAACGACATCGAGATTCTTCTCGTCCTGGAGCCACTTGACACATACGGATGTATCAAGACCACCGGAATATGCGAGAACGACTTTTTCCTTGCTCATGGCTGTTTCCTTTCGCCCTTGGTAGCTAGTTAGAACATCGGTCAGTTGCAAGTCATTTCAAGGTCATATACCGTGCAATATCAGGTTAAATAGCAAAAATCAGCACATACATGCCCTAGAAACATGCAGCAATGTCGTACTAAAACCCAACGACCTCAAAATGACTCTGTTGAGGCAATTCGCCCCATGCGGACAAAGACGATTGTTATCGTCGTCGGGAAATTGCGCGCTGGCGTCGGATGGCATTGTCTGCAGTGGTAATGATCGTTACGAACTGCATCTGCCTCTCCTTTCACCTATCGCCGGGCGCAATTCTAATATCGTAAACGGTACCTTTTCCTCGGTAAGCGGTTGTTTTTCCGTCTCCGTTTTCGATGGTCGCTATATTACGCTAAAGTGCCCGCAGCACAAGCGACAAATTCAAATTTCTGAAAAGTTTTTTCATTACTTTGTGAAGCGTGGTGCAAATACGCACCATTCCTGCGAAAATACGCTCGACTACTAGTTGATGGTTATAACGTCTGAAACAATCTCGAAACGAAAGGCGCATTTTTATGCAAACTTACGAATCGGACGCCAACATCGGCAACATTAAGATTCTCGCCGTCGATATGGACAAGACGCTGCTGACCGACGAGCGTGTGCTGCCCCAGGGTCTTGATGAGCGCCTGGACAAGCTCGCCGACGCCGGCATCGTATTCTGCCCCGCCAGCGGACGTCCCGCCCCCAAGCTCGAGGAGATGTTCGAGGGCATCAAGAACCGCCTCGCCTTTTGTCCCGACAACGGAGCTTGCGTGATCTATCGCGGCAGCTATATCTATAAAAGCAATATTGACGTGGAGCTGTATCAGCAGGTCTTGAACCGTGCCTCGGAGGATCCTCGCGCTGTCCCCGTCCTGTGCTGCTTCGACGAGTTCTACGTGCTTGCCCGCGACCATCAATACCACGACGAGATCAGCGTCTACTACAACACAATCAACTACGTAGACAGCTTTGAGGGCATTGATTTCGAGTCCAACAAGATTTCGGTCTTCTTCCCCGGCTACGACGCCGAGCCCGCTTTCCGCGAGACCTATAGCCCCGAGTTCTCGGACAAACTCTACGTCACCAACGCTGGGCGCGAGTGGATCGACTTTATGAACCTGGGCGTCGACAAGGGCGCCGGCGTCGCTCACCTGTGCGAGCACCTGGGCATCGATATTGCCGATGCTGCCGCCGTGGGCGATACCTACAACGACATCCCCATGCTGGAGCGCGTCGGGCATAGCTTTATCGTGGACAATGCCGAGGAGCACATGAACGCGCACGCCAAGTGGCGCATTCCGAGCAACAACGACGGGGGCGTACTGACGCTCATCGACGCTATCTTGGCGGCCCGGTAGCCGTCCCATCGGGCCTGGCCGGGCGGCACAGGATAACTTTTCGCTCGGTCAGGTCCTGCGCAAGACGAAAGCCACATTAAGTGGCTTTCTTTGCGTGCGGAATCTACGAAAAGTTAACCTGTGCCGCCCGGCCAGGCCCTAGGTTTACTTGTTTGCCGCCTAGATGGCGTCTTGAGTGTCTAGATACTTAGGCTGAATTTAATTGAACGAAGGGGGCTCCTT
>CABRLT010000224.1 GCA_902471785.1 uncultured Collinsella sp. | reverse complement strand
ACTCGCCATTGGCGATGCAGCGAAGCGGCAGACCGCAGGCCTCGGCAACGTCTTGCAAAAAGACGGTGTTACAGCCCTGGCCGATGTCGGACGTGGCGGCGTAGACCACGGCGCGGCCATCCTCGATGCGGATCTTGCAGCGACCGGCATCGGGCAGGCCCACGCCCACGCCGGCGTTCTTCATGGCGCAGGCGATACCGGCGTGTCCGGGATGCGCATAGTAGGCATCCTTGACCTCGAGCAGCGTCTCCTTCAGCGCCGTGGAGCAGTCGGCAATCTGGCCGTTGGGCAGAACCTCGCCCGGCTCGATGGCGTTACGGTAGCGGATCTCCCACGGATCCAGGCCGACCTTCTCGGCCAGCAGGTCGATCAGGCTCTCGAGCGCAAACTCGGACTGGCAAACGCCAAAGCCGCGGTACGCGCCGGCGGGCGGGTTGTTGGTGTAGTAGCCAAAGCCGCGAATGTCGGTATTCTGGTACTTGTAGGGGCCGACGGCATGCGTACAGGCGCGCTCGAGCACCGGGCCGCACAGCGACGCGTAGGCGCCGGTATCAAAGTTGATCTCGCAATCCAGGCCGGTAAAGTTGCCCTCGGCGTCGCAGCCCAGTGTAAAGGTGCCGTCCATGGCGTGGCGCTTGGGATGGAACGCGAGCGACTCGGCACGCGCGAGCTTGCACTTCACGGGACGCTGGAACTTATATGCGGCGAGCGCGGCCAGGTGCTGGATGGACACGTCCTCCTTGCCGCCAAAGCCGCCGCCCACGAGCATGGTCTCGACGACCACGCGCTCGGGCTCGCTATCCCAGCCAAACATGTGGGCGCACTCTTTACGCGTGTCGTAGGCGCCCTGGTCGGTCGACTGCACCTTGACGCCGTTCTTGTACGGGAAGGCGACGGCGCACTCGGGCTCCAAGAAAGCATGCTCGGTAAAGGGCGTAGTAAAGCGCTGCGTCACGGTGAACGCGCTCTCCGCCAGCGCCTTGGCGGCGTCGCCACGCGTCACGTGACGGCTCTGGCATACGTTGTCCTTGAGCTCCACCGTGTTGCCAAAGGCAAAGAAGCTGTCGTGCAGGCGCGGAGCGTCGGCAGCCCTGGCCTCGGCGATGTTGCGCACGGGTTCCAGAGGCTCGTAATCAACCTTGACGAGCTTCTTAGCCTTCTCGAGCGTCGCCTCGTCCTCGGCAACCACCAGCACGATGGCGTCACCCACGCAGCGGGTGATATCGCCCTGGGCGATCATGACATCCCAGTCCTGGATAAGGTGGCCGACCTGGTTGACCGGCACGTCCTCGGCGCGCAGGATGCCCACCACACCGGGCAGGGCCTCGGCCTTGGAGGTATCAATGGAGAGCACGCGGGCGCGCGGATACTTGGAGCGCACGGCGCTAGCATAGGTCAGGCCCGGCTGATCGAGCTCGTCGATGTCGTCGGGATACTTGCCCTCGCCGAGCACCTTCTTGCGCACGTCGATGCGGAAGGCGCGCTTGCCCACACCGTAGTCGTCGCCGCGCTCCAGGTCCTCGTCGATCTGCTTTTCGCCGCGGAGCACCGCAGCTGCCAGCGAAATGCCCTCGATGATCTTCTTGTAGCCGGTGCAGCGGCAGACGTTACCGCGAATGGCGTACTTGATCTGCTCCTCGGTGGGCTCGGGGTCCTCAGCGATGAGCGCCGCGCCCGCCATGACCATGCCGGGGATGCAAAAACCGCACTGCACGGCGCCCACGGCACCAAAGGCGTACACAAAGGCCTCGCGCACGTCCTCGGGCAGGCCCTCGACGGTCACGATGTTGCGACCGGCGGCAAGAGCGGTGGTCAGTACGCACGCCTTGACGGCCGCACCGTCCACATGGATGGTGCAGGTGCCGCAAGCGCCTTCGGAGCAGCCATCCTTGGCGGAATGGATATGCAGGTCGTCGCGCAGGTAGCGCAGCAGCGGTTTATTCTCCGTCGTCGTGCGCTCGACGCCGTTAACGGTAAAAGTGAATTCCTGTGCCATGGTGATTCCCTTCTACACGCCGGCGGCGATGCCGGTGCGGTCGTGGATGGCGCCATGCGGGCAGACGACGGCGCACATGCCGCACGACAGGCAGTCCACGCCGTCGATATGGGCGCAGTTGTCCTCGATGCGGATAGCGCCGGCAGGGCACTTTTTAGCGCACATGCCGCAACCGATGCAGCTCGTGTCGCAGATCTTGCGAGCGATGGCGCCCTTATCGGTGTTGTTGCAGCGCACCAGAATGTTCTGGTAGCCGGGAACGAAGGCAATCACGCGCTGCGGGCACGCCATGCCGCACAGGCCACAGCCCGTGCACTTGGAGCGATCCACGCGGGCGATGCCATCGACCAGCGCAATGGCGCCGTAGGGGCAGGCCGTGACGCAGGCGCCACAGCCAATGCAGCCTTCGCTGCAGCGGGCGTCGCCGCCTGCGGAAGCGCAACCACTTCCGCAGGCAACGTAGGCCACGTTATGTTGAATGGATTTGGCCATAAGAGACTCGCCTATTTCTTAAGAAGGTACGAATAGTTGTCGCGCACGGCCCTGATGGTCAGGCGGACGGCCTCGGGAAGACCGGTGTTGACGGCATCGACCGAGACGGTGCGGACCGTGCCGGCGACGCGAACCTTAAAGTGGTCCTCGTCCACGGCCAGGAAGCCCTCGTTCTCGGAGTTCTCCATGTCCTGCTCGCTCCAGAACAGGGTGAGCTTGTCCTTGTAGGGACGACCCTCCTGGTAGGGGCAGAACACGGCGCAGTTACCGCATTCGTTGCACATGCCGTCGACATGGACGACCTGATGCTTGGCCAGGCCCGGCACCTTAATTGCCACGTTGGCGCGGTTGGGGCACACATCGCAGCAGACCTCGCACACCGAGCCGCAGCCCAGGCAGCGGGTCTTGGTGCAGTTGCGCTTGTCGCGGCACAGCGACCCCTTGCGCTCGTAGCAGGTGTCCTCGCGGCCGGCCTGCTCGTTGCAGTCGGCGTACTTGTTAAAGTCCACGCCGGCGATGGCGCGGGCGACCTCGGCGGCG
>CABRLT010000223.1 GCA_902471785.1 uncultured Collinsella sp. | reverse complement strand
CTTTCGTGCGTGCGCGGGTCGCCGGATCCAACTGCTGTATGTAGCGGGGCCCGCGGGTGCCGAGAGCGCCGCCGATGCCGCGGGGCGAACGGGCAAGGGCATTATCGCGCACGCAGCCAACGACCTGTGCTGCTACTACGCTGCTCGCGAGGGCGTTCAGACCAAGATTCTGCGCGTGCCGTTCCTGTATACCGCGTCTGCCGCGCTGGAGGACCCGTTTTTGGTGCCGCTGTTCGACGCGTGCTCAACCGGATCGGTCGCTCTGCAGGGCGCGCAGGATGCGGCGTTTCCCCTGCTGTGTGCCGAGGAGCTTGCGGTGCTGGTACGCCGTATCTTCGATAGCTGGGATGGTAACTTTGAGACGCTCGACGTAGCCGATACCTTCCATCACACGGCGGGTGAGGTGGGCGACGCCCTCAAGGCGCTGTTCCCCGGCCTTGCCGTTGCCTATGGCGATTCTGCCGGCTACGCCCTGCCCGCCAGCGACGTCGCTCGCGTGCGCTATGGCTGGTTTCAGCGCTATGACTTGCTGCGCGATCTCTCGACCATTCAAGCTCGCTGGGGCGCTGGACGCATCAAAAAGATCAACCCGCTGCGCGCCGCCATCGACCGCATCCAGATGCGCACGCTGCCTATTAAATGCCTAGAGACGGGCGTTGCCTGGGTTCTGTTCGAGGTATTGGAGCATTTGTTCTCCCAATCGGCCCAGCTCAACGTGCTCGATTATCGCCTGCTCTACGTGGTGCTGATCGGCACGCTGTATGGCTTGGACTTTGGCCTGGTTGCGGCGCTGTTGGCGTCGGTGGGTTTGGCCGCGAGTTACTTCACTCAGTACGGCTATACCTTCCAGGGCCTGTTCTACGAGCCGTCCAACTGGCTGCCGTTTATTGCGTACTTTGTGGTGGGTGCCGTGTGCGGCTATGTGCAGCTGCGCAACAGCGAAGCCATTAGGGCGGAGCGCGATCAAAACGAGCTCGTGCGCAACCGCAATACGTTCCTTACGCAGCTCTACCACGACGCGATCGAGGACAAGCGCGCGTACAGGCGCCAGATCGTGGGTCGCCACGACAGCTTTGGCAAGATCTTTGCCGTGACGCAGGAGCTCGACGTATTCAACCCACGCGACATCTATCGCAAGTGCTGCGAGCTTTTGGGCGAGATCCTCGAGAACGATTCGGTGGCGATCTACCATGTTTCGGGCGGGGCATTTGCACGTCTGGTGGCAGCAAGTCCCGCGATTGCCGAAGATGCCGCACGCTCGCTCACGCTTGAGCAGCTTGCACCTCTTTTGGGCGACGGGGGTCGTTCGAACCTGTGGGTGAACCGCGAGCTGACGCCGGGGCTTCCCATGTTTGGATACACGATCGAGCGCGACGGGGCACCCGCTGTGTTGATCTTTGTGCGTAGTGCGGCCGAAAACCAAATGACCCTCTATTATCAAAACCTGTTCCGCATCTTGTGCGGGTTGGTCGAAAGCGCGCTGGGCCGTGCCTTTGACTATGAGGCGGTGGCGCAGGATAAACGCTGCGTTGACGGCACTTGCGTGCTCAAGCAGGCTGCCTTTGGCCAAGAGCTCGCGGCGGAGCAGGCGCTGGCAGATAGCAAGATGGGGAGTTTTTTGCTCCTGCGCGTGGTACCGGGCATGGAGCCTGTCGGCGAGCTGGTGGGCGCAATTGGGTCGGCAATCCGCGAGAGCGACGCGGCGGGCTTGGTCGACGGCGACGTGCTCTACCTGCTTATGCGCCAGGCAAAGGCATGCGATCTGCCCATTATCCGCGAGCGCCTGAGCGCAAAGCAGATTGCGGTGGAGCCCGTCGACGGCGAGGACATCGTGGAGCTGCTGCAGCACATCTCTTACACCGGTGACGGTGAGGGGGGTGCCGCTTGATCTCGCTTGTCGTTGCTGCCGTCTTGCTGCTGATTCATGCGCTGGTTTGCCTGATGCTGTGGACGCTCATGAAACTGGGCCTGCTGCCGGTGCGCGGGCACATGCTGGCTGTGATAGTGCTGGTGCCGCTGTGGGGCCCGTTGCTGGTGGTTTTGCTATCGGTGTGCAGCGCGGTGTTTGGCGAGGGGCTGAAAGGGTCTGCGCTGGAGTCGCTGCGCTTCAACGATGACCTGCATCGCAGTATGTCGGTACCGAGTGGTGAGGACGATTCAGGCGTAGTGCCGCTCGAGGAGGCGCTCATCGTCAACGACCCGGCATACCGGCGCCGCCTAATGCTCTCCATGCTCACCGAGGAGCCCGACGCGTACCTGGCGCAGCTGCAGGCGGCTAAGCTTAACGACGACGTTGAGGTGGCGCACTATGCCGCGACGGCGGTGGCGCAGATCTCCAAGGAGTCCGACCTTAAACTGCAGCAGCTGGAGCGTGCCTTTAAGACGGACCCGAGCGCTCAAAACCTCAACGAATACTGCGATTTTCTTGGTGAATACTTGTGCTCGGGCTTGGCTGAGGGGCGCGTGGCTCAGATTCAGCGCCAACAGTACGCGCGCCTGCTTGCGCGTCGCTGCGAGCGCGAGGATACCCTTGAGCTGCGCATTCGATACGCGACGGCGATGGCCGATGTCGGACAGATCGACGAGGCGCAGGCCGTGACCGACCAGCTGGTGATAGACGTGCCCGAGGAGCAGGAGGTTTGGATGCTTTGCCTGCGCCTGGCCGTGATGCGCCGCGACGGTGACGAGGTCCACCGTGTGATCGATGCGATTGACAAGCAACATGTGTATTTGAGCGCCGACAACCGCGAAAAGTTGGCGTTTTGGCGCGACGGGGAGGAGGCCAGATGAGCGTGGCGCAACATATCCGCGACCGTGCAGGGCGCTTTCGTTGGATGGGACTCCTCGTGGTGTGGGCGGTCTTTATTGTCATGGCCGCTGTGCTGCTGGTGGAGCGTGCCGGCGTGCAGTACAGTGCGGGCCAGCATAAGCTGGGGATGCTGGCCGCCAACGATGCGGTGCCGGCCTCCTCGGCAATCTTTGGCCAAAAGCCCACGTGCCTGGTCATTACCGATTCCGATCAAGCTGGCGTCGAGGACGTAAAGGA
>CABRLT010000222.1 GCA_902471785.1 uncultured Collinsella sp. | reverse complement strand
TCCTCGGCCTCCTTCTTCTCATCCTCGGTCGCCAGGTCAAGATCACCGGTCGCGACGTTCTTGAGCTCCAGATGACGATCCTCGACCTCGGGCTCGGCACCGTCGGCCACAGCCTTCTCGGCAGCCTCGCGGGCAGCATCGTCCTCGTAGATCTTGGGCATATCGGCGGCAACGTACTCACGCATGGCCTGGAAGGTAAACTCATCCACGTCCTGCGTCAGAAGCAGCACGTCATAGCCGCGGTCGAGCACGCCCTTTACCACGGGCATCTTGGCCAAGCGCTCGCGCGAATCGCCGGCGGCGTAGTAGATGGCCTTCTGATCCTCGGGCATGCCCTTGGCATACTCGGCCAGGGTAATCATCTTCTGTTCCTTGGCAGACCAGAACAGCAACAGGTCGGCGAGCTCATCGGCCTTCATGCCATAGCTCGAGTAGATGCCGTACTTAAGGCCGCGGCCAAAGTTCTCAAAGAACTTCTCGTAGGCCTCGCGGTCGTTGTCACGCATATCCTCAAGGTCAGCGGTGATCTTCTTTTCCACACGCTTGGCGATGGCCTTGAGCTGACGGTTCTGCTGCAGCGTCTCACGCGAGATGTTGAGCGACACGTCGGCGGAATCCACGACGCCGCGGACAAAGTTGTAGTAGTCGGGCAGCAGGTCGTCGTACTTCTCCATGATCAGGACATTGGAGCTGTAGAGCGCCAGACCCTTCTCGTAATCCTTGCTGTACAGATCGAACGGCGCGCGGCCCGGCACAAACAGCAGGGCGTCATACTCGAGCGTGCCCTCGGCATGGAAGCTGATGGTGCGCGCAGGATCGTCAAAGTCGTGGAACGTGGACTTGTAGAACTCGTCGTAGTCCTTCTGCTCGACATCGGAGCTGCGCTTTTTCCAGATCGGCGTCATGGAGTTGACGGTCTCGAGCTCCTGGTAGTCCTCGTACTCGGGCGTGTAGTCATCGCCAGCATCCTCGGGCTTGGGCTTCTGGCGGCTCTTGGACACCATCATCTGGATCGGGTAACGCACATAGTTACTGTACTGCTGAATCAGGCTCTTGAGACCCCACTCGGTCAGGAAGCGATCGTAGGTCTCGGCCTCGCCGTCGGCATCGAGCTTCTCGTTCTCGCGCAGCGTCAGGATGACATCGGTACCGTGCTCGGCACGCTCGCCGTCCTCGATGGTGTAGCCCTCAAGACCGTCGGATTCCCACACATGGGCGACATCCTCGCCGTAGGCGCGGCTGACGACCTTCACATGGCTGGCGACCATAAAAGCCGAGTAGAAGCCCACGCCAAACTGACCGATGATGTCGACATCGGAGCCCTGCTGCTCGGCGTTCTCGGTCTTAAACTCCTCGGAGCCGGAATGGGCGATGGTGCCCAGGTTGCGCTCGAGCTCCTCGGCGGTCATGCCAATGCCGTTATCCGAGATCGTGATGGTGCGGGCATCCTTGTCGAAAGAGACGCGGATGGCAAGGTCACCTTGGTCGAGCTTAACGCTCGGGTCCTGCAGGCTCTTAAAGTTGAGCTTGTCGACGGCGTCGCTCGCGTTAGAGATAAGCTCGCGCAGGAAGATTTCCTTATTGGTGTAGATGGAGTTGATCATGAGGTCGAGCAGTTTTTTGCTCTCGGTCTTAAATTGACGCATGTGCAGTCCTTTCGCGCTACCCCCGTCCGCAAAAACGGCCCGGTCGCCCGAGCCGCATCGCAGACCTGCTATGTTCAGACTTAGATTTTATAACCCATTAGCGCGCATATATACATACGGAATCGAAAAACTGTATGTCTAAGCGCTCCGATGCGCCAATTGCCAAGGAGCGTCCCCAACTGCCGGCAGAAAAGGAACGTCCCTATCTGCCATCTACGCGCTTGGCCATCCAGACATGGGGCTGGCCCTCGTCTTCGTAATCTACCGGGGCAATTTGCGTGTAGCCCGCCTTTGCATAGAGCGGCAACACGTATTCCTGCGCATGCAGCTTAATAAGCTTAGCGCCGGCATCGCGTGCATACGAAGCACTGGCCTCGACGATCGCACTCGCCAGTCCGCGACGACGCATAGCCGGCAGCACGGCGACGCGCCCCATAATGTAGGTCTCCCCCGCCGCAACGCCTTCGTCCATGTCGCATGCCGGCAACACCGGGGCCTCTGCGTCAGCCACGCGCTCAAGCTCTTCGGGAAACACGCGCGAGCAACCGGCAAGCTCGCCGTCTACATAGAGCGTCACATGAATGCAGTTTGGATCCTCGTCGGGCGCACCAACGCCGCGTCATCAAAGCATCCCGTCTTAAGTTGGATATCCATGGCTGCCCTTTCATTCAATGCGAACGTTAGGGACAGATATTAGCGAAAATGAGCTCCGCGCACGCTATACTTCGCGCGAGCCTTCGCCAGGCAGTCGTAATGACCCACGTTATGGGCATCGCTCGCGATGAAGCTGTACAGGTTCTGATCGAACAGGCGCTGTGCCGGCTTTTTCTCGCGACCAAATCGACCGCCGGCAATAAAGTCCGCCGAAGCCTGCAGCTTGCAGCCCATATCGACCAGGCGCTCCGCCACGCTTACATCCTTTTGAACCGCACGATAGCGCTCAGGATGAGCGATGATCACCTGGTAGCCACGGCACTGCAAATCGTAAATCGTGTTCTCGTACTCTCTAAACGCATACGCATCGGCATGCGTCGAAAGCTCGAGCAGAAACTCGTTGGTCCCATCGAAATGCAAGTGCTCCGCGGCATCGATACCAAGCTCAACGAGCTTTCGATGGTTGACCTCGAAGCCCATCTGGAGCGGAAAACCGTCAGCGTTATCACGCAGCAGCTCAAAGGCATCCCACATCTTGTCGTAATCAAAATAGGGATCACGGCAGTGAGGAGTGCAAACGATTCTGGTTACACCGGCCCGCTTGGCAGCCTCGAGCATCGCCAAGCTCTCATCGAGATCGGCGGCGCCGTCGTCTACACCCGGCAAGATATGGCAATGAATGTCACGCATAGGTCAGCCTTAATCAACTAAACGTTTGCTCGGTTGGTGAAGATGCCCTTTTTGGAAGT
>CABRLT010000221.1 GCA_902471785.1 uncultured Collinsella sp. | reverse complement strand
ACGGCGCGACGGAAGCGCTCCTGCTGGGCGCGGCGCTGCGCATCGCGCTTGCCACCCCCGCCAAAACCGCCGCGTCCTGCCTTGGCCGTAAAGGCACGCACGACGTTCTCATCGAGCAACTCATCGGTATCGACATGCTCACGCGGAGCAGTTTCTTCCACAGCAGGCACGTCAGCGGAATCCTCGACGACAAAATCCTCGACGGACTCGGCAGGCTGCTCCTGGGCATCGCGGATCTCGGCATTGATGGTATAGAACGCCGGGCGCCCGTTAATGCCGCTACCCTCGATCTTGGTCACAATATTGGCCGCGATAAGCTCATCGCGCATCGCCTTGGTGTCACATTCCTTATCGACGGAGCGGAAAATCTGCGCCAGCGCACTCGACTTAATCTTGAGCGCCTTGCGGCAGAGCAGGTCGTAGGCAACCAGCTTGGCACGCTCGGCAGAAAGCGACGTCTGGCTGCTCAGACGTTCAGCCAGGGCATCGACATTATTTTGGTTATCGGAATATACCGTCTTGGCCACGGGGCCCCTTTCATATGTACACATATACGTTTATATGGTACAACGCGCGCCCTTATCCACGCAAAACATCTGCGAGAACACTCGGGCGTCGCCCGCTTTTGCATGAAAAAAGACCGAGTCCGCGTCCCGAGCCCGCGAAGTCGCGGACCCGGTCTTTCCGAGTCATATAGATGTGACGTTCAACTCGTCAGGTCGGCTAAGCCTTGGCGGCCTCGGCGTCGACGGGAGCCTCGGCAGCAGCAGTGCGGCCATACTCGGCCTTGCCCATCTCGGACCACTCGGGATCCTCGTCAGGCATGGAACCGGTCTCCTTGCCGAAGAACTCCTTGAGGCAGTTAACGGCAACGATGAGGCCCAGGACCATCAGCAGAACGGCAAAGACAAGCTGCAGGCCCTTGGTGGCGGCGACGGAGACGGCGGCCGTGGTGGCAGTAGCCGGGATGGTACCGAAGAAACCGTAGGCCTGGACGGCGGTCATGCAGCCCATGGCGCTCTGGACCAGCGAGGTGAAGGTGCAGCAGAGCAGGAAGGCGACGGGCACGTAGAGCATCCAGCCCTTGCGGCCGGTGCACTTGCAGAACACGGCGAGGGTGATCATGGTCATGCCGCCGAGCAGCTGGTTGGAAGCACCAAAGAGCGGCCAGATGTTGGCATAGCCACCAAAAGCGAGGGCGAGACCGGGAAGCAGGGTAACGACCGTGGCGAACCAGGGGTTGCCGAGGACCTTCATGTAGCCGGCCTTGGACTCGATGGCCAGGGCATCGTTGGTCTGGGCAAAGAACTCGGAGAACGAGGTGCGGGCGATGCGGGCGACGGCGTCGAGCGAGGTCAGAGCCAGAGCGGAAACGTTCATGGTCATAAAGACGGTAGCGAGCGTGCCGTCAACACCGAAGGCCTGCATACCGCGGGAGATGCCAGCGGCGGAGATGCCAGCGGCGAAGATCTGGAACGGGGTGGAAGCGACACCGGCGTTGAGGACGCCGGTACCGGCGGTGTTCATGTCGGAGAACATGATGCCGGCGACGATGATGGCAAGGATGCCGACGAAGGACTCGACGATCATGGCGCCGTAACCGACCTTGACGGCGTCCTGCTCCTTCTCGACCTGCTTAGAAGAGGTGCCGGAAGAAACGAGGCTGTGGAAACCGGAGAGAGCACCGCAAGCGACGGAGACGAACAGGACCGGGAACATCATGCCGGAGGCAGTGGAGAAGCCGGTGAAGACCGGAGCGGTGATAGTGGCCTGACCGTTGACGCCCAGGACGACGATGCCGAGGACAGCGCAGACGATCATGACGATCATCATGATGGAAGTGAGGTAATCGCGCGGAGTCTTGAGCATCTGGATGGGCATGGCGCCAGCGAAGACCAGGTAGACCATGACGACGGCGAACCACTGGAACTTATCCAGGTAGACCGGGAACTGCATACCGACGGCGAACATGAGAACCATGAGGACCACGCCGGTGACGAACTCGGCAGCGCCGGTGAGGTTGAACTTCTTCTGGGCCCAACCAAAGGCGATAGCGACGAAGGTGAACAGGATGGAGATGGTACCAGCGCAGCCGGCGGCATAGGACTTGGTGAAGTCGATGGCACCGGTAGCAGCACCAGAAGCGTCAACGGCCGGGGTGAACATGAACGTCTTGCAGACCATGTCGGTGAAAGCGGCGATGACGATGATGCAGAACAGCCAGCAGAACAGCAGGAACAGGCGACGGCCGGTCTTGCCGATGTACTTCTCGATGAGCTGAGCGAGCGACTTGCCGTTGTTCTTCATCGAAGCGTACAGAGCACCAAAGTCGTGGACGGCACCAAAGAAGATACCGCCGACGAGGACCCAGAGCACGACGGGCAGCCAGCCAAAGGCCATGGCGACGATCGTACCCGTGACAGGGCCAGCACCGCAGATCGAGCTGAACTGGTGCGAGAACGCGGTGAAGGCGGAGACGGGCGAGAAGCTCTTGCCGTCCTTCATGCGCTTGGCCGGCGTGAGGGCCTCTTTGTCAACGCCCCACTTGTTGGCCAGCCAGCGGCCGTAGCCCAGATAGCCGCAGGCGAGCACCGCCGCAGCCACAACCATGAGCAAAACTCCGTTCATTACATTTCCTCCTCTAAAAAGAACTTCCTAGACATAAAAAATGAGGGCCGTCGGTTGCGCTCGACGGCCCTCATCTTCATCAGCCGCCCGTTATCGTACGGGCTAGCTGTATGTGCTAACCCGCATCAGATAATTACTACGCTGATAATGTTTAGCTGATGCGTGAACATGTCTAAGAAATCCTCTTCAATCATGATGTGAGCGATCCGTGCGTGTTCACATCCCCCAGTGGTTGAAAAGGAGTATAAACTTTAGTTACCTAAAGTCAACGCAAATTTGTAATGAATTTTCAACTTTTTTGAATTTCTCGGTATAAAACGCCATTGACCTCGGACTTTACCCCACGACAGTTTTTGCATGAGAGATGCCCCTGAGAGCCGCGGGAGCCGGGCGGCGCATATGAACTTTATCGCGAGTTCCGCACGCAAAG
>CABRLT010000220.1 GCA_902471785.1 uncultured Collinsella sp. | reverse complement strand
TGAACATCGCCGAGGTGGCGGTGCTGTGGGTGGGCGGCAACCGCGTAGGCGCCCATGCCATGCAAATCGGCAGCATCTCGGCCGTGCTGGAGTACGCGATCCTGATCCTTTTCTTTGTGATGATGGCGCAGATGGTGATTCTAACGCTTCCGCGCGCCGCGGCGTGCCTCAACCGTGCGCAGCAGGTGTTGGAGATTGAGCCGAGCATCGTAGACGGCAAGCGCACGCTGGACAAGTGCGCGGCGGAGTCTGTTGACGGTGCCGACGCGGTGGCCGTGTTCGACCACATGTCGTTCCGTTTTGACGATGCCGACGAGGACACCCTGTGCGACCTGAGCTTTGCCTGTCGCCGTGGCCAGACCACGGCAATTGTAGGTTCGACGGGTTCGGGCAAGTCGACGGTGGCCAAGCTCTTGTTGCGTTTCCACGATGCCACGAAGGGCGCCATTCGCCTCAATGGTGTTGACCTGCGCGACCTTTCGCAAGACGAGATTCGCGGGCATATCGCTTACGTGCCGCAGAAGGCGTGGCTGTTCTCGGGCACGGTGGCGAGCAACCTGCGCTATGGCAACGAGGATGCGACCGAGGCCGACATGCTTCACGCGCTGCGGGTTGCCCAGAGCACCTTCGTGCTCGATCAGCCGCAGGGGCTCGATACCCCGGTGGCGCAGGGCGGTACGAACTTCTCGGGCGGCCAGCGTCAGCGTCTGGCCATCGCCCGTGCGCTCATGAAGCACGCTGATCTGTATATCTTCGACGATAGCTTTTCGGCCCTGGACTTTAAGACCGACGCGGCCCTGCGCCATGCGCTGCAGGACGAGACGCGCGATGCCGCGGTGCTCATCATCGCGCAGCGTATCTCGACCATTCTGCATGCCGACCAGATCGTGGTGCTTAAGGATGGTGAGGTCGTGGGCTTGGGCACGCACGACGAGTTGATGGAGACCTGCGAGGTGTACCGTGCCATCGCGGAATCGCAGATGAAGGGAGGTGAGTAGCATGACCGAGGAGCTCAAGAAGCAAGGCGTCGTTGATGGCGTCGTGGCAACAGGGACGGCTGAGGAGACGGCGGTCGCGCCCGATCTGGATGACGCCGCCAAGGCTGCAGCCGAGCGCGAGGCTCGCCGCCAAGCGCTCTACGAGGAAAACGAACGCGCCGAGGACGAGCGCGCCCGCGCTGAGGCAGAACGTATGCGCGATGTGGACGACGAGGACGAGGACGAGAAACCCCGCGACACCTGGGCGACGGTGCGCCGTCTGTGGAGCGAGGCCGCCGGCGATCACTGGCGCTTCTACCTCGTGTTCGCGAGCATCGTGTTCTACGTCATCTTTAACACCGCGGCGCCGGCGTACAGCGCACGCGTCATCGATGAGCTGTGGGGACACGTGAAGCTGGCGTTTGCCAGCGACACCACCTTCAGTATCACCTGGGAGAACTGCGGCAGGACCATCTTCATCTACTTTATGATCTGGACGGCCGCCGCCTCGTTCTACGCGCTCCAGAGCTTTTTGATGTCGAGCGTGGCCGAACGCCTCAACCTGCGTCTGCGTAACCGTATCGCTCAAAAGCTCAACCGTCTGCCGCTCGCCTATTTTGATGTGCATCGTCCCGGCGAGGTCGTCAGCCGTGCGACCAACGACCTGGACAAGATGTCCGAGAGCATGCAGCGCGGACTGCTGCAGTTGCTGGTGTCGATTGGCACCGTGGTGGGCGCCGTGGGCGTGATGTTTGTGTTTAGCGTGCCGCTCACGCTGGTCTTTTTGTTCTTTACGGCGTTGTCGCTGCTGGTGACCAAAGTGGTCTCGCGTCGCACACATGACGTGACCGGCGAGCGCCAGGAGTGGGTGTCCAAGATTACGAGTGCAGTCGAGGAAGGCTATTCGGGTCGTCTGGTGATTCGCGCGTTTAACCGCGAGCGCCAGAGCTCTGCCGAAGTGCATGAGGCCTCGAGGGAGCTGGCGCGCGTGAGTACCAAGGCCGACTTTATGATCAATGCCGTCGGTCCTGCGGTGCGCTTTATCGGCCGTTTGGCGCAGATCGTGATCGCGCTGGTGGGCTGCAGCATGCTGGTCGCCGGCCACATGACCGTCGGCGTGTTCCAGGCGTTCTTCCAGTTTATCTACGAGGCGTCCGAACCCATGACGCAGCTGTCGTTCACTTTCAACTCGCTGCAGAGCGCACTGGCGAGTGCGGAGCGCGTGTTCGACCTGCTCGATGAGTCCGAGATGGAGGCCGATCCGCTGCCGGACGAGGCTGCCAAGCTGCCGGGTCGCGTTGAGGGCCGCGTCGCTTTTGAGCATGTACGCTTTGGCTATTCGCCCGACAAGCCGCTTATGCGCGACGTGTCGTTTACCGCCGAGCCAGGTCAGAAGATCGCCGTGGTGGGAACCACGGGTGCGGGCAAGACCACGCTCATCAACCTGCTCATGCGTTTTTACGAGATCGACGGCGGCCGCATTACGCTCGACGGCGTGGACACGAGCTGTATGGACCGCGGCGAGCTGCGCCAGCAGTTTGGCATGGTGCTGCAGGACGCCTGGCTATTCGATGGCACGATTGCCGAAAACATCGCCTACGGCTGTCCCGAGGCGACGCGCGACGAGATCGTGGCGGCTGCGCGCGCCGCGCAGGTCGACTTCTTTGTGCGCACCATGCCGCAGGGTTATGACACGCGGGTGGCCAACGATGCCGAGAGCATTAGCCAAGGCCAGCGCCAGCTGATGACCATTGCGCGCGTGCTGCTCAACAACCCGGCGATTCTCATCCTGGACGAGGCGACCTCAAGCGTGGACACGCGCACCGAGCTTGCTATCGGCCGCGCCATGGACGCGCTCATGCGTGGGCGCACCAGCTTTGTGATCGCGCACCGCCTGTCGACGATCGTGGATGCCGACCTGATCTTGGTCATGGATCATGGCAATATCATCGAGCAGGGTACGCACAAGGAGCTGCTGGCTGCCGAGGGCGCTTATGCCGACCTCTACCTAAGCCAGTTCGCATAAGGTGGCAAAGGGACAGTCCCGCATGTCACATCGAAAAGAAGGCGCGCCGGGAGCGGATTCC
>CABRLT010000219.1 GCA_902471785.1 uncultured Collinsella sp. | reverse complement strand
TGCTGTTTTTAGACATTACCATGCCCGGTCGCTCGGGAATTGAGCTTGCCGAGACCCTGCAAAACCTAAAGAGGCCGCCGGTCGTGGTGTTTGTGACGGCATTTGCCGAGTATGCGGCCGATGCCTATAACCTCGATGCTGTCGATTATGTCGTCAAACCGGTTGAGGATGCCCGCTTGTCAAAGGCGCTCGACAAGATCGAGACTGCCCTGGGCGCTCGCCGTGTCGTCCATGCTCCGCGCCAGCCTTTGCGCCTGACGGTGGATCGCGGGGGCAAAAAGGTGTTCATTCCCGTGGCGGATGTCTGCTACTTTGAGGCGCGCGCCGATTTTTGCAACGCCGTCTGCGCCGAGGGGACATACCTGATCAATGAGTCGATTTCCTCGCTCGAGCGCCGCTTGGCCTCCGAGGGCTTTATCCGCGTCCACCGCAGCTATCTGGTTAATTTGGAAGACGTGCATAATGTCGAGATTGGCTCCACGGGCCTGATGGAGCTCAGGCTCGACCGTGTGAGCTCGACGGTGCCCGTTTCGCGTCGTCGCGCTGCCGAGGTCAAATCGCACTTGGGGCTTGCGTAAGGGTCGGTACGCCATCGTTTGCCGTTGCAGGTTTGGTATGACTGTGCGGTGGGCATAATGGATTGCATCGAATGAAATCGAAAGGATTATTATGCCCGCGCTCATTACGCATCATCTGTTTGGCGAGGAAAGCATCGACCGTCTTCCGCAGGGCGTTATCGCGTCCGATGAGGAGCGCATCGCCTTTATCCTGGGAAACCAAGGTCCCGACCCGTTTTTCTTCCACATGCTCACGCCGCGCATTTCCGACTGTATGTCACTTGCTCAGGTCATGCATCGCTCGCGCATGTCGCGCCAGTTCTCGTGCCTGCGCGACGGCGTGTCGCACCTGCAGCCGCGCGATGCCAATCTGGGTCGTGCCTTTGCGCTGGGCCTGCTGTCGCACTATGTGCTCGATCGCAATGCCCACCCCTTTGTCTACGAGCAGCAGTTTGGCATTGTCGAGTCCGATCCCGAGCTCGAGGCTTCGGGCAGTCAAGTTCATGCCGTGCTCGAAAGCGACCTGGACGTGCTGATGCTGCAGCTCAAGCGCGATGGGGCTACGGTCGAGGATTATCCGCCGGCGGGCGAGATCGTCACTACCGACCGCATCAATCGCGTTGCCGGTGTGCTGATGAGCTATGTTGCCGGACGCGTGTACGGCATCGATATCCCGGTGGGAGAGTACGGCGGCGCCGTAGCCGACATGCAGCTGCTCTACCGCACTATCGAGCCCGCCGGTTCGGCCAAGACGCGCGCGATTGCCCTGCTCGAGGGCTTGGTGCACGATTATTCGCTGCTCGACGGCCTTGCGCACCGCGTGACGACCGAGCTGCCCGAGCGTACCGGAAATCTGGGCCACTTGGCATGGAAGAGCCCCTTTACCGATGAAGTCTCGACCGAGAGCTTCCCCGAGGTCTTTGACCGCGCACTGCTCGATTACGAGCTCACCGTCGCCCGCTTTATCGAGACCGGCGATATGGAAGCCGTGACCAACCACGTCAATTACAGCGGTCGCGTGCTCGGCGCCGACGAAGAGTTCGACCGCGAGGAGTAGGGCTCGTGCGTGCCCCTTTGCCGAATCCTTACCGGCGCCTCTGGACAATTGGGGTACGATGAACTAACTGCATATCGGGCGAATACGAAGGGGCCCTGTCCATGAAATACACCAAGCTCGAGCGTAACTGGGTTATGTACGATGTGGGCAACTCGGCCCTCGTGCTGCTCAATACCTCGGTGGTGCCCATCTACTTTAACGCCATCAATACCGGTGCTTCCTCGGCAGACCTGGTGGTCGCCTGGGGCAACGCGCAGACGATTGCCTCGCTGGTCATTGCCATGCTCATGCCCATTCTGGGCGCGCTTGCCGATTACGCCGGCAACAAGATCAAGTTCTTCTTGGGCTTCTTCCTCACGGGCCTGGTTCTTTGCCTGGCGCAGGCTATCCCAATGTCCGCCATGGCATTTTTGACCGTGTACGTGCTGTGCACCATCGGCCTTAACTCTTCCATGACGTTCTACGACGCTATGCTGCCCGACATTACCACCGACGAGCGCATGGACGCCGTGTCCAGCTCGGGCTATGCCTGGGGCTACATCGGTTCCACCGTGCCGTTCATCATCTGCCTGGCGCTTATCATGGGTGGCCCCGCTCTTGGCGTCCCCACCATGCTGGCAACGCGTCTGTCGTTTGTCATCACCGGTGCCTGGTGGCTCATCTTTACCCTGCCGCTCATTCGCACCTATAAGCAAAAGTACGGTCGCGAGCGCGGTCCCCGGGACACCATCGGCCACATCGTGGGCGGCGTGTTCTCCGAGGTCGGACACACCATGCGCGAGATCGCCCACAACAAGACCGTGCTGGTCTACATGATCGCGTTCTTCTTCTACATCGACGGTGTGCACACGGTCATTTCCATGGCAACAAGCTACGGATCGGCTCTGGGCATCGACTCGACCCAACTGGTGCTGGCTCTGCTCGTTACGCAGTTTGTGGCCTTCCCGTCTGCCATCATCTACGGCAAGCTCGCCGGTCGCGTGGGCACACTCAATATGATCTTGGTGGCCGTCGCCGCCTATATGGGCATCGTGCTCTTTGCCGCGTTTTTCTTGAAGACCGCCTTTGAGTTTTGGGTGCTCGCTATTTTGGTCGGCTTGTTCCAGGGTGGCGTGCAGGCGCTCAGCCGCAGCTATTTTGGCCGCATCATCCCCAAAGAAAAGTCCAACGAGTACTACGGCTTCTTCGATATCTTTGGCCGTTACGCAAGCGTTATGGGCACCTTCCTGGTGTCGGTCGTCACCTCCCTGACCGGCAACCCGTCGCTGGGCGTCCTTTCTATTGGCGTTCTGCTGGTTGTTGGCTTTGTGCTGCTGGTCCGTCTGTCCCGCATGGCTCAGGCGGCGGCGTAAGGCAATCGGGCTCAGTACAGCATTTGTGCCTATCTGCAGTACTCTTTTGGAAGTAGCTGCATAAATCATTCTGACTTCCGAACAATGTTTAGCCCAAGTGGGTATGATGGAACCAGCTAGGTCGCGGG
>CABRLT010000218.1 GCA_902471785.1 uncultured Collinsella sp. | reverse complement strand
GCCCGCCGCGAGGCTCGGGAAGAGGCCCGTCGCGAGCGTGAGGAGCTGGCTGCCCTGCGCGCCGAGCGTGCGAAGGCCGAGGAGGTCGCCTCGAACGCCGCATCCGAGCGCAAGCCCGCGCCCGCACCCAAGCCCGCTGCTGCGAAGCCTGCACCTGCCGCGCCCAAACCTCAGCCTAAAAAGGCCGCTCGCCCCAAGTCCGTCGAGCCCAAGCCGAGCCGTGACGAGATGACCTTTGCCCAGCGCATGGTTACCTCCAAGGAGCCTATGGGCGAGAACGAGATCCCTGGCATGGCGCCGGCTCAAAAAATCATCATTGTCCTTGCCCTCATCGCGTTTGTCATCTTTATGGGCTACACGATCCTGACCAGCATGGGCCTGCTCTAACCGATTTGCATCGGGCGTCATGCCCGCATGCTCTGCTCTCGTCCAACCCTCAAATTCTGCACCACACATCCGAAAGGTCGCCCCATGGCTTTGACCGACATCTCGCATCCCACCGACATTGCAATGCTCACCGATCTGTACGAGCTCACTATGGCCCAGGGCCTGTGGGAGAGCGGCAAGGCCAATGAGCAGGGTTGTTTTACCGCGTTTTACCGCGACCATCCCTTTGGCAGCGCCTATGCCGTCATGTGTGGCACCGCCGAGCTGCCCGAGCTCGTCGAGAACCTGCGCTTTACGCCCGAGGATATCGACTACCTCGCCTCGCTTGAGGCCCCTGCCGGCGGCGCGATGTTCAAGTCCGCATTCCTCGACTACCTGCGCGATTTTCGTGCGCATGTAAATATCGACGCCGTCCCCGAGGGCGAGCTCGTCTTTCCGCGCGAGCCCATGGTGCGCGTCACCGGTCCTGCGCTCGAGTGCCAGCTGCTTGAGACGGCGCTGCTCAACATCGTCGGGTTCCAGACGCTTGTCGCCACCAAGACGGCGCGCGTGGTGCTCGCCGCCGACGGTCGCCCTGTGGCGGAGTTTGGCCTGCGCCGCGCCCAGGGTCCCGATGGCGGCCTGGCCGTTGCGCGCGCGAGCTACGTTGCCGGCTGCTCCTCTACGTCCAATGTGCTCGCCGGCCGCCGCTATGGTATTCCCGTCTTTGGCACGCATGCGCACAGCTGGGTGATGAGCTTCGATTCCGAGCTCGAGGCCTTCCGCGCCTTTGCCAAGTCGAGCCCCAAGAACTGTACGCTGCTCATCGACACCTATGACGTGCGCGAGGGCTGCGAGCATGCCATTACGGTTGCCAAGGAGATGGAGGCGGTGGGCGAGCGCCTGTCGGCTATTCGCATCGACTCCGGCGACCTTGCCAAGCTCTCCAAGTATGTTCGCGGCCGTTTTGATGCCGAGGGCCTGCCCTATGTGGGGATCTCGGTTTCCAACGATCTTGACGAGTACACGATTCAGTCGCTGCTCGACCAGGGTGCGCCCATCGACAGCTTTGGTGTGGGTACCAAGCTTGCGACCTGCTATGACCAGCCGGCGCTGGGTGGCGTGTACAAGCTTTCCGCCCGCCGTGCGAGCGAGGCAGATCCATGGACGCCGGTGGTCAAGCTCTCCGAGCAGCCCTACAAGCGCACGATCCCGGGTGTGCAACGCGTGCGCCGTTATTACGACGGCTTTGGCGGCCCGGTCTGCGACATGATCTACGACGAGGACCATCTGGCGGGGGAGGGCGCCGCGCGCGGCAATACCCTCGTGGCCGTGAATGATGCCGCCCTGGTGACCGACGTGTCCGAACTTGAGTATCGCGAGCTGCTGGTGCCGATCGTGCGCGACGGCAGCGCGGTGGCTCCGCGTGAGAGCATCCAGGACGCGCGCGAGCGCTGTGTTTGGGCGCTCGATCATCTGGACGCAGCTTTCAAGCGCTTCCTGTACCCGCAGACCTATGTGGTGGGCATGGAGCAGGGCCTGGCTCAGGTGCGCGACGAGCTCGTGCGCAAGAACATGGCCGCGGCCTCTGCCTTTCCCTGGGCAAAATGATCCGCATGCGACGGAGGAAAACGGATCATTTTTCTCGCTTGCCCGTTCGTCCGTTCGCTGAACAGTCGATTGGTTTGACGTATGACGACTTCTTATAAAACGATGGTGGTAAAGATCGGTTCGTCCACGGTGGTGGGCGCCGATGGCAAGGTCAACCGCACCTTTATCGGCGGGCTTGCCGATCAGGCCGCAGCCCTGCGCAAGCTCGGCTGGCGCCTGGTCGTGGTGAGCTCGGGCGCTATCGCCTGCGGCTATCCCGTGTTGGGCTTCGACCGCAAGCCGGTCGGCGACCTGCCGAGCCTGCAGGCCTGCGCCTCGGCTGGTCAGTGCATCATCTCGTCGGCCTACGACGAGGAATTCCATGCACGGGATCTGCTCACCTCGCTCGTGCTGCTCACGCGTCACGACACGGCGCGTCGCACGTCCTACCTGCACGCGCGCGACGCCCTGCTGCGCCTGGTGGAGCTGGGCGTGGTGCCGGTCGTCAACGAGAACGACACCGTTACCGTCGACGAGATCAAGTTTGGCGACAACGACACACTGGCGGCGCTTGTGAGCTGCCTGGTTTCTGCCGATCTGTGCGTGACGCTCTCGGACATCGATGGCCTCTATACTGCCAATCCGCATGAGGACCCCACGGCCGAGTTTGTTCCTGTCGTGCATAAGATCGATGCCAAGATTATTGCCTCGGCGGGCGATTCTTCCACATCGGTGGGCACGGGCGGCATGATTACCAAGATTCGCGCGAGCCGCATCCTGATGACGGCGGGCATTCAGAGCGTGATTTGCTCGGGCGAGGAGCCCGATGCGCTCGTGCGCCTCGCCCGCGGCGAGAGCGTGGGCACGCTGTTCGATCCGCCGGCGGAGCGTCTGGACATCGCACCCCGCAAGCTGTGGATCGCACTGGGCGACAAGGCGCATGGCTCGGTGACGGTCGATGATGGTGCTGCGAAGGCGCTGGTCAGCCGTGGTTCTTCCCTGCTTGCGGTGGGTATTCGCGAGGTCGATGGCCAGTTTGCCGAGGGCGATGTGCTCGACGTGTGCGACCCGAGCGGTATGGTTGTCGCCCGCGGTATCGCCGAGGCCGATTCGGACGTGCTGGAACTTGCTGCCGGTCGCCGCCAGGACCA
>CABRLT010000217.1 GCA_902471785.1 uncultured Collinsella sp. | reverse complement strand
GCCCTCCTCTTTCAAGGCACATTGCTCGCTTAGGGGCGTTTTCGCTGACTTATGCTCAACCTGCGGCGCTATTTTGTTTGGAGCTAGGGGTCCTATGACAGTTCGTCGGCTACTTGGTGTTCGTAGAAGGCTTCTACTACGGCGTTAAAGTCGCGGGCGAAGTCTTCCATGGTTCCGCGCCAGGTGGCTCGGCTGGGCTTGCCCTGGCCCACAAAGGCGGTTTGGATGCCACAATCGGGGGACGGGAAGTCGCGCTTGGGATCGTTGCCCACCATAAGGACCTCGTGCGGCTTGAGCCCCATCACCTGAAGCTGTTCAAGATAATAGGTGGCATCGGGCTTGCAGCGGGTGGTGTTTCCCATGTGCGTGACGAGCTCAAAGGGGGCGTCGGCCAGGTCGCCCCAGCCCATGCGGCACTCGATGGCCCCCTGCGGAAAGCTGGGGTTGGTAAAGAGCGCGCAGCGCAGCCCTGCGTCCTGTACGGCCTGGAGCGCGGCGTGCGCGCCCGGCATGGCGCGAGCGTTAATGACATCGTCGTTCTTGTATGGAAGAACTTCACGGTCGTAGAAGGTAAACGCCTCGTAGATGAGGGGATCGGAGAGGCAGATGCCGCATCGGCGCTCGACCTCGGCGCGGTAAAACTCAAGATTGGTGCGGTTGTCCGTGCCGCTGCGGCGATTGGCGTTGAGGTCGACTAGGATGGTGCCGAGGCGTGCCATCGTGCCACCGCGGCTGCGGCGCCCGATATCCGCGAGCATCGAAGAGACATCCTTAAAATAGCGAAGGATGAACGCGTTGAGGTTGATGCTGAGAAGCGTCTCGTCCATATCGAAAACGACTGCTTTGAGCACGCGGGCACCTTTCTCGAAAAATCGATCTAGAATCGTTGGCTCCGGATACTTTACCCCAAAGCCGAATGCCTAACTGCCTATCGTCAAGTTGCGGAGACGTGTGTTCATAAGATTACGAAAAAGTCTCCACACGAGTAAAAAATCGCAGTTCACGCTTGAAATCGAACTCATTTCCCCGTAACCTATACGAACGTGATTGCATAAGCGTCACATTAGTATCTGTCGGCTCCCGAGTGTTCCTAAACGTTGTGTGCTTGTCGCACCCTTCTGTAGGTCCTAGCAATCGGGGCCCCGTAGTTCGAAAGGGGTCCACCTTTGAGTGAGATTCAGAACTCGTCCATTTTCTCTCTTGACGATGTCAACGAGGAGGAGATGAACAACCTCATCGACGGTACGATTACCGACTTTGATGAGGGCGATCTCGTTAACGGCACTGTCGTTAAGATCGAGCATGACGAGGTGCTCGTTGACATCGGATTCAAGTCCGAGGGCGTTATCCCGGTCCGCGAGCTGTCCATCCGCAAGGACGCTAACCCTGCAGACATCGTTGCACTCGGTGATCCCATCGAGGCTCTGGTTCTCCAGAAGGAGGACAAGGACGGTCGTCTGGTCCTGTCCAAGAAGCGTGCCGAGTACGAGCGTGCTTGGAACCGCATCGAGGAGAAGTTCAACTCCGGCGAGAACGTCGAGGGCGAGGTTATCGAGGTTGTCAAGGGCGGCCTGATCCTCGACATCGGCCTGCGTGGCTTCCTGCCCGCTTCCCTCGTCGACCTCCGTCGCGTCAAGGACCTCACCTCTTACATGGGCACCCGCATCGAGGCCCGCGTTATCGAGATGGACCGCAACCGCAACAACGTCGTCCTCTCCCGTCGCGTCGTGCTCGAGGAATCCCGTAAGGCCGAGCGCTCCGAGATCCTGTCCAAGCTCAAGTCTGGCATGCGTCTCCAGGGCACCGTTTCCTCCATCGTCGACTTCGGCGCCTTCGTCGACCTCGGCGGTATCGACGGCCTCATCCACATCTCCGAGCTCTCCTGGAACCACGTCAACCATCCTTCCGAGGTTGTCAAGGTCGGCCAGGAGGTCGAGGTCGAGGTTCTCGACGTCGATCTCAACCGCGAGCGCATCTCCCTGGGTCTCAAGCAGACCACCGAGGATCCGTGGCGCGCACTGGTCAAGAAGTACCCCGTCGGCGCTATCGTCGAGGGCACTGTGACCAAGCTTGTCCCGTTCGGCGCTTTCGTCGACCTGGGCGAGGGCATCGAGGGCCTGGTGCACATCTCCGAGATGGCCAACAAGCACGTCGATCAGCCTTCTCAGGTCACCCACGTGGGCGACAAGGTTCAGGTCAAGGTCATGGAGATCGACCTCGACCGTCGTCGCATCTCCCTGTCCATGAAGTCTGCTGCTGAGACTCTGGGCGTCGAGATCGAGGTTACCCCGCTGCCTTCCGAGAAGAAGGACGAGGAGACCGACGCCGAGTAAATCGGTTTGACGATCACTTGTTTTAAGGGATCCTTCCGCAATGGACGGGTCCCTTTTTGCATTTGCTGCTGATGTGCGCGATACAACCCGGGCGCAATGCTGCCCGTGCTGTCCACAGGCTATTGGGTTGTCGGTGCATGTTAAATGTCGACATCCCGCCTCGGGGAGGAGGCGGGAACGCACCGAGTAGACGGAGGGGTGCGGAGCGCGGTCGCGTCTCGACTGACGACGTTGCCCATCGACGACCCTATTGTACTGTATAGCGTGGTTCTTGGTTTAACGTGTCGAACGCTTGTGTTGTGCTATTGCTTGCGGCAACGGTGTGCTACACTCTTGCACTGCTGAGTGGGCCAGACGGTCGCGCGATGTGCTGTTTGCAGCACGCGTGAGGAAAGTCCGGGCTCCAGAGGGCGGGATGCCGGCTAACGGCCGGGCGGAGTGATCCGACGGAAAGCGCCGCAGAAAAGAAGACTCCCACCTGCGCCGCAAGGCGTAAAGGGAAAAGCTGAAACGGTGGTGTAAGAGACCACCAGCGTCGTGGCAACACGGCGGCTTGGCAAGCCCCATCCGGAGCAAGCGCGAATAGGAACGCTATGGGCCGGCCCGGTCCGCGTTCGGGTAGCGTGCGTGGAGCTGCACGGTAACGTGCAGACAAGATAAATGACCGTTCACGACAGAACCCGGCTTATAGGCCCACTCGGCAACTATGTTGACGCTGCGAACCCGTCAGCGCGGCAATCTGCCTTTCAAGCCTTCGGGCATGACCAAAAGGTCA
>CABRLT010000216.1 GCA_902471785.1 uncultured Collinsella sp. | reverse complement strand
AAATGAGTACCCAATGAGCGGGTACTCATTTAAGCCTGTCCCCAATGAGTGGGTGGAAGGTTGCGGGTTCTTTACGGGAATGTAGTGTGGGCTGCGGAAACGTGGTTCTTTCCGTACAATAGTTCAACTCGTGTAAACGCAGGGAAGGGACATTCATGGCAGACATGATCGAGATCAAGCATCTCAACAAGTACTTTGGCGACCTGCATGTGCTCAAAGATATCAATCTCACCGTCAAGCGCGGCGAGAAGCTCGTAATGATCGGGCCTTCCGGTTCGGGTAAGTCGACGCTCATCCGTTGCGTCGATTATCTGGAGGAGCCCACATCGGGCGAGGTCGTCATCGACGGTACGCCGCTCACCAAAAAGAATCACCTGGAGATGGCTCGCAAGTACAGCTCCATGGTGTTTCAGCAGTTCAACCTGTATCCCAACATGACGGTGCTGGGCAACCTGACGCTCGCGCCCATCAAGCTGCAAAAGAAGAGCAAGGAGGAGGCGACCGAGATCGCCATCGCCGCGCTCAAGCGCGTCGGCATGGCGCATAAGGCCGGCGAGTATCCGCAGAATCTCTCGGGCGGTCAGCAGCAGCGCATCGCCATCGCCCGTGCCCTGTGCACCAAGCAGCCCATCATCCTGTTTGACGAGCCGACCTCGGCGCTCGACCCCGAGATGGTCCAGGAGGTTCTGGACGTTATGATTGAGCTCGCGCAGGAGGACATCACCATGATCTGCGTGACGCACGAGATGGGCTTTGCGCGCCAGGTGGCCGACCGCGTCATCTTTATGGAGGACGGCCGCATTCTGGAGGAGGGCACGCCCGAGCACTTCTTCGATAACCCCGAGAACCCGCGCTGCCGCGAGTTCCTGTCCAAGATTTTGCACTAGGCGCGGTGATGGACATGACGGATATGACGAGGGCGGCCGTGTCGCGCCGTCGCTTTTTGCAGCTGGCTGGCGCCGGCATGCTTGCGCTGACGGGGACCGCGCTTGCCGGTTGCGGCCACTCCACCAGCGGCGAGGGCTCTGACAAGGGGTCCAAGCTTGCGGCCATCAAGTCGCGTGGCCATCTGAATGCCGGCGTTAAGAAGGACGTTCCCGGCTATGGCTATTACGACACCGCCAAGGGCCGCTTTGAGGGCATGGAAGTCGATTTGTGCTACCAGATCGCCGCTGCCGTCTTTGGCGTGAGCTACAAGGAGGCCCGTTCCCAGGAGCTTGTCGAGTTTACCGACGTAACGCCCAAGACGCGCGGCCCGCTGATCGATAACGGCCAGCTTGACGTGGTCGCGGCGACCTACACCATCACCGACGAGCGCAAGAAGAGCTGGGATTTCTCGACGCCGTACCGCACCGACTACGTGGGACTCATGGTCAAGAAGCGTTCGGGCTTTACCTCGATTGAGGACCTGGACGGCAAGGTCATCGGCGTGAGCCAGGGTGCTACTACGCAGGGCCTGATCGAGCAGATGATCAAGGACAACGGCTTTAGCTGCAAGCCCGAGTTTAGGGCCTTTAGCGGCTACCCCATCATCAAGAGTTCGCTCGACGCCGGCAATATCGACGTCTTTGCCATGGACCGCTCCACGCTGGCCGGTTACATGAACGAGACCGTTGAGCTGCTGCAGCCCGAGGTCAAGTTTGGCGAGCAGGGCTACGGCGTGGCGACCAAGAAGGGCTGCGACCTTTCGGCCGTGGTCGATCAGGTGATATGCGATCGCCTGGCCGACGGCTGGCTCGACCAAGAGGTCAAGACCTGGGGTCTTGTATAGGCGGATCGTCCAAGGAAGGAATCAAATGCTCGAAGGATTATTTGACGCCGACCGTTGGTCGACGACATTTCAAAACATGGGGCCCTTCTGGGAGGGCTTTGGCGTGACGCTGCAGGTGGTCGTTGCCGGTCTGCTGCTGTCGCTGGTGCTGGGCACGCTGCTGGGCGTGTTCTCTACCACTCGCTCGCGCGTGCTGCGCGCCATAAGCCGCGTGTACGTTGAGTTTTACCAGAACACCCCGTTGCCCGTGCAGGTGCTCTTTATGTACATGGCCGGTCCGCAGTTTTTGCAGGCCATAACCGGTGCCGACCAGCCGGTGCGTATCGCGCCGTTCGTGCTGGGCTTCTTGGGTGTGGGCCTGTATCACGCGGCCTACATTTCGGAGGTCATCCGCACCGGTATCGAGGCGGTTCCGCGCGGTCAGATGGAGGCGGCCCAGAGCCAGGGCTTCACCCGTGCGCAGGCGTACTGGTACATCGTGCTGCCCCAGACATTCAAGATCATTCTGCCGCCGCTGTGTAACCAGGCGCTCAACTTGGTCAAGAACACGTCGGTGCTCGCGCTTGTGGCCGGCGGCGATCTTATGTACCGTTCCGACAACTTTGTGAGTCTGTACGGTTACCTGCAGGGATACATCGTCTGCTGCCTTATGTACTTCATCATCTGCTTCCCGCTCGCCATGCTGGTGCAGTGGCTCGAGCGCCGCTCCAAGGAGCGTCCGCGCGGCGTGAGCCTGGCCGAGCTGGGGCTCGACAACGTAGAGGAGGCCTAGCGCATGGAAATCTTCAACGCGACCAACCTGCTCTACATTTGGGGCGGCTTTGTTAAGACAATCGAGATCTCGGCGCTGTCGATTTTTTTCTCGCTCATCTTTGGCACGGTGCTGGCGCTCGTTAAAAGCTATGCGCCCCGCCCGTTCCGTATTTTGGTGAGCGCCTATATCGAGCTGTTCCGTTGCACGCCGAACCTGCTGTGGATCCTGTTTATCTACTTTACGGTGCAGGGTTTGGACATTGTGATTTCGACCATTGCCTTTACGCTGTTTACCAGCGCTGTTATGGCCGAGATTGTGCGCGGCGGTCTCAACTCGATTCCGCGCGGCCAGTTTGAGGCAGCGCAGAGCCAGGGCTTCGGCTTCTTTGCCACCATGCGCTACATCATTCTGCCGCAGACGTTTAAGACGATCATTCCGGCACTGTTTAGCCAGTGCACGACCGTCATCAAGGACAGCTCGTATCTTTCGGGTATTAACGTGGCCGAGCTCATGTACACGGCAAATGTCGTGATGGCCCACGCGATCGACCTGTCGCAGGTGCTTATGCTCTACGGCCTGGTGT
>CABRLT010000215.1 GCA_902471785.1 uncultured Collinsella sp. | reverse complement strand
CTCGAGCCCGCGTACGCGCCAGATTCTGGCCGGCCTTATTAGCGATGTGCCCTGGGAGGGCACGGTGGGCGAGCTTTCGGGCGGCCAGCGCCGTCGCGTGGACCTCGCGCGCCTGCTAATCGGCGACTACGACGTGCTCATGCTCGACGAGCCCACCAACCACCTGGACATGCGCACCATCAACTGGCTCGCGCGCCACTTAAAGGCCCGCTGGCAGCGCGGCCAGGGCGCCATGCTCGTGGTCACGCACGACCGCTGGTTTTTGGACGAGGTCTGCACCAGCATGTGGGAGGTCCACGACGGCCAGGTCGATCCCTTCGAGGGCGGCTACTCCGCATATATCCTTCAGCGCGTAGAGCGCGACCGCATGGCCGCCGTCACCGAGGAGCGCCGTCGCAACATGGCACGCAAGGAGCTCGCGTGGCTGAGCCGCGGCGCCCAGGCTCGTTCCACCAAGCCCAAGTTTCGTGTTGATGCCGCTCGCGAGCTTATCGCCGACGTGCCGCCCGTGCGTGACGAGCTGGAGCTCAAGCGCCTGGCCGTGAGCCGCCTGGGCAAGCAGGTTATCGATGTGGTCGACGTGGACGCCGGCTATGCGGATGCCGATGGCACGTCCAAACAGGTGCTCACCGATGTGACCTGGCTCATTGGTGCGGGCGACCGCTATGGTCTTTTGGGCGAGAACGGCGCCGGCAAGTCCACGTTGCTCGACGTGATCCAGGGCAAGATCGCGCCCCTGCGCGGTCGCGTGAAGATTGGCCAGACGGTGCGCTTTGGCGTGCTGTCGCAGCAGCTCGAGGAGCTCGAGCCCTACATGGGCGACACGATTCGCGAGGTGCTCAGCCACTATAAGAAGTACTACGTCATCGACGGCAAGGAGACTTCGCCCGAGAAGCTCTGCGAGCGTCTGGGCTTTACGACGCAGCAGCTCTGGAGTCGCATCGGCGATCTTTCGGGCGGCCAGCGCCGTCGCCTGTCGCTGCTGCTGACGATCCTGGACGAGCCCAATGTGCTCATCCTGGACGAGCCCGGTAACGACCTGGATACCGACATGCTGGCGATTGTCGAGGACCTGCTCGACGGCTGGCCCGGCACGCTGATCCTGGTGACGCACGACCGCTTCTTGATGGAGCGCGTGACCGACCAGCAGTGGGCGCTGCTCGACGGTCACCTGACGCATATGCCCGGCGGCGTCGACCAGTACCTGCGCCTGTGCAACGCCACCGCCGAGGGCGAGCCCGTGGGTGCGCCGAGCGCCAAGACCGGCACGTTTGACACCGGTGCCGCGGCGGCTGCGGCCGAAAAGCCTAAGTCGAGTGGCCAGCCCAATGGCCTTTCCAACGCCGAGCGCCAGAAGCTCCGCCGCGAGGTGAGCTCGCTCGAGCGCAAGATGGGTGCGCAGCGCGCCCGCGTGGAGGAGGCCGAGGCCGCGATGGCCCAGGTCGATCCCACCAACTACACGGCGCTTGGCGAGCAGCAGGCAAAGATCGACGAAGCCCACGCCGCCATGGACGAGCTGGAGATGGCGTGGCTCGAGGCGAGCGAAAAGCTCGAGGGCGAGGAGTAGACGAGGATGATCAAGGCCGCGTTTTTCGATATCGACGGCACGCTGCTGAGCTTTAAGACCCACCGGATTCCGGCGTCGGCGCAGCAGGTGCTCGACAGCTTCCACGAGCAGGGGATTGCGTGCGTGATCGCCACGGGCCGTCCGACCTACCAGATGCCGGACTGGCTGTTCAATTTGGGTTGGGATGCGTACATTACGCTTTCGGGCCAGCACTGCTTTGATGCTGAGGGCGTTTACCGTAGCTGCCCGATTGACCCGGACGACGTTGCGGTGATTGTGGACCAGGTGGTGCAGGGGCGCTACGACTCGCTGTGTATGCAGGGTGAGAACTCGTTTGTGAACCGCCTGTCCGAGCGCGTGGTGACGGCCGGCAGCAATGCGGGAATCGTCTACCACGAGGAGCCGTTTGAGCACGCCTTTGACGCGCCAGTCTACCAGTTTTGCGCCTTTGTTGATCCGGCCGACGAATATATCGTGACCGACGCCGTGTCGCATTCGCTCACCACGCGCTGGTGCGACCTGTTCTGCGACATTATTCCCGCTAACGGCGGCAAGGACCTGGGCGTGGCGGCGACGCTCGAGCGGCTTGGTATCGACGCGAGCGAGGCGATTGCCTTTGGCGACGGCGAGAACGACCTGTCGATGTTTGCCGCCGTGGGCACGAGCGTGGCCATGGGCAACGCACAGGACACGGTGAAAGCTGCGGCGACCTATGTGACGACTGCCGTGGACGACGACGGCATCTACAACGCTGCGAAGCACTTTGGGCTGCTATAGCTGCGGCTCGGCACTTGGGGACACTCCTTGCGGGGCGTGTTCCCATTTTGTTTTCGTCCCGCACGTTTTGTGAAACACGGCTAACTTTTAGACAAAGTAGTAAGACATGGGCAACTTTTGCGGTAAAGTTAGCCGTGGAAAGTATCCAAAGGCTAACTAGCAATCATCGCGAAAGGCGGCCCATGGCCCTACGTGAATCCGGAGAAGACTATCTCGAATCGATCTACGTTCTGTCGGAACGTCAGGGCATCGTGCGCTCGATCGACGTTGCGGAGCACCTCGGCGTAACCAAGGCGAGCGTTTCCAAGGCCATGGCGACGTTGGAAAGCAACGGCTATGTCGAAATGGGCAAGCGCGACGTTCATCTGACGGAGCGTGGTCTGGAGGTCGCGCGCCAAATGTGGGAGCGTCACTGCTTTTTCGTGGGGCTGCTAGAGGATGCGGGTGTTTCGGCTGAGGTCGCGTCGCAAGAGGGCTGCCACATGGAGCACTGCCTGAGTGAGGAGAGCTTTGAAAAGCTAAGGGCGATGCTGGGACGGGAAGATGCGGCGGGCCCAACAACGGAAGCCTAACTGACTTACAGTGGCGCGGAGTTCGCGCAAAGCGCGAACCAGCGACCGGGACCAGTAGCCCCGCCAACCAAGTCCAACTCAGACAAGGAACCCCGCCAGCAAGCGATGCCCAAGAACCTTCAGCTGTGTCAATGCAGGCCGGGACCGGGTTTGGTTTTGAAAACACTCCGCAGCGCGAGGCCCGTCTTTCCGTTGCTCCGCAGGA
>CABRLT010000214.1 GCA_902471785.1 uncultured Collinsella sp. | reverse complement strand
GCTCACCGGCGAGTCCATCCCCGTGGAAAAGACCGCCGGCGACACCGTCAACGCTGCCACGGTCAACCGCACCGGATCGTTTACCTTCCGTGCCACACGCGTGGGCGCCGACACGTCGCTCGCCAAGATTGTCCAGCTCGTCGAGGACGCCAACGCCACCAAGGCGCCCATTGCTCGACTGGCCGACAAGGTCGCCGGCGTGTTTGTGCCCGTGGTGTTCGTGATCTCGGCCGTGACCTTCTTGGTGTGGATGGCACTGACCGAAAGCGTCAACGAAGCGCTCACCTCCGCCGTCGCCGTGCTGGTGATCAGCTGTCCGTGCGCATTGGGTCTGGCCACGCCCGTCGCTATTATGGTCGGCACCGGCAAGGGCGCCGAGATGGGCATTCTGTTCAAGAGCGCCGAGGCGCTGGAGAATCTGCGCAGCGTGGGCACCGTGGTGCTCGATAAGACGGGAACGGTCACTCGCGGCAAGCCTGCCGTGACCGATATCGTGGTAGCCACCCGCGCCGACGGATCGCCCGCCATGAGCGAAAAGGCGCTACTCAAGCTGGCCGCCGCGCTGGAGCGCTCAAGCGAACACCCGCTGGCCGAGGCGATTATGGCCGAGTGCGAGACGCGAGGGATTGTCGCGCGCGCCGTCGAGGACTTTGCCGCCGTGCCCGGGCGAGGCGTTACGGCGCGCGAGGGGCAAAACGCCATTGCCGCCGGCAATATGCGCCTGATGAACGAGCTGGGCGCGAAGGTGCCCGCGGGTCTTGCCGAACAGTTCGCCGCCGAGGGCAAGACGCCGCTGTTCTTTGCCAAGAACGGCGAGCTCGACGGCACCATTGCCGTGGCTGACGAGGTCAAGGAAACGAGTGCCGGAGCCATCGCCGCACTGCGCTCGCTTGGCGTCGACGTGCGCATGCTCACCGGCGACAACCGAGTCACCGCCGAAGCAATCGCCCGCCGCGTGGGGCTGAGCAGCGAACAGGTCATCGCCGACGTCCTCCCCGCCGACAAGGAGCACCACGTACGCGAGCTGCAGGATGCGGGCAGCAAGGTCGCCATGGTGGGCGACGGTATCAATGACTCCCCCGCCCTGGCGCGCGCCGACGTGGGCCTTGCTATCGGCACCGGCGCAGACATCGCCAAGGAGGGCGCCGACGTGGTACTCATGCGCAGCGACCTCATGGACGTCGCCCGTGCCATCGAGCTGTCGCGCGCCACAATTCGCAACATCAAGCAGGACCTGTTCTGGGCGCTGTTCTACAACGGCATCGGCATTCCGCTGGCGGCGGGCGTGTTCTTCCCCCTCACCGGTTGGCAGCTCTCGCCGATGTTTGGCGCCGCGGCCATGAGCCTGTCGAGTGTCTGCGTCGTAAGCAATGCGCTGCGCTTAAAATCCTTTAAGCCAAAAGTGGCAAAATAGGCTCACCATTAAGTCCATCTAGAACGGGTTTTCCAGACGCCCGAGATTGACCCGAAAGAGGAGCGACGCGCACTTTGGTACGCGAGCGACGGCTTGAAGGTCAAGGTCGGGTGCCTGGGAAAGCCGACACAACAGGGAGGAATACCCATGCGTTACACAATCAAGACTTCCGGCCTCATGTGCGGCCATTGCGACGCCACCGTCGAGACGGCGTTGCTCAACGTGGCCGGCGTGACCGACGCCGACGCCGATCACGAGACCCAGACCGTCCAGGTGGAGTGCGCCGACACCGTGACCGTCGAGCAGCTCACCGCCGCTGTCGAGGGCGCCGGCGAGAAGTTCCACGCCCTTTCGGTGACCGCCGCATAGCAGTCGCTGCCTACTGAATCCTCAGAAGTTGCGGTGAAATACGGACTGTTGTGCCGCCCTAGGCCTTTAAACGGTCCGTATTTCACCGCAACTGACGGGGACATCCGGAAGATCGACCAGAAACGAGGACCCGCCATGATGGCAGACCACAAATCGGTGACCCGCATGCTCAAGACGGCACGCGGCCAGATCGACGGCATCTTGCGGATGGTCGATGAGGACCGCTATTGCGTCGATATTTCCACGCAGCTCATGGCCACGCAGGCGCTCCTCGCGCGCATTAACGCCGACGTGCTCAAGGCGCATATCGAGGGCTGCGTGACTTCGGCAATCGAATCGGGCGACGAAGACCTCAAAGCCGCCAAGCTCGCCGAGATCGAACGCGTCGTCGACAAGCTCTCCAAGTAATTGGGGCATTGGGGACAGACTTCTTTGCACCGTCTTGGTGTTCCGGGGACAGGTATGTTTGCACCACCTTGATGCAGATTAACCTGTCCCCCTTGCTCTAAATCGGGTATAAAGGCGTGCAGCATATCAAACGAAAGGCAATTTGCATGAATGACTTTATGAAGGGTCGCAATGGCGCTGACGAGCTCACCATCGTAATGGGTTTTGCCGGCATCATCATCGCGATGATCGGATCGATAGCCCGCATCCAGTGGCTCAGCTGGATCGCCATCGCCGTCATCGTGATTGGTGTGCTGCGCGGCCTGTCCAAAAACATCGATGCACGTCGCAAGGAGAACGAGGCCTTTGTCGCCGCGACCGCCAATGTCCCCGGCTTGGGCAAGTTTGTCACCAGCTTGGGCGGCGGGGCCGCAGCGGCCAGCACCTCACGCGCGGCCGGCACCAGTAAGGAAGACTTTGAGCGTGCCAAGCGCACGGCCAAGAAGATGTGGAAGGGTCGCAAGACCACGGCATACCTCAAGTGCCCCAACTGCGGCCAGATGCTCTCCGTCCCCAAGGGAAAGGGCAAGATCCGCGTCACCTGCCCCAAGTGCCACGCCAAGATGGAGACGCGCTCGTAGCCGCCATACCGTGAGACAAAATGAAAGCCGAGGCCTCGCACTGAGACCTCGGCTTTTTTTGATTATGACAAAGGGGTTGCCCCTTGTCGCATCGCCATATCGCGCGCTTACGCCACGCCATCGCGGGCAAGCTCCTCGGCCAGCGCCTCGGACGGCATGGCCATAATCGCGTCGAGCTCGGCGTCCACCTCGGGAATGCGCTTCACCTTGAGCTTGCGCATCAGATCGCCACGACACATCACGTGCATCGGCTCACGCAGCGCGCACAGGTCATCGAGCGGGTTCTCGCGCGTCACCAGGATATCGGCGGCC
>CABRLT010000213.1 GCA_902471785.1 uncultured Collinsella sp. | reverse complement strand
CGAGGTAGCCCTCCTGGTCGAAGTGCATGATCTCGATCTTCTCGGTCTCCTTCATGTGTGTCCTCCCATCACATGTGCGCAATTCTATACATCGCGCTTCTTGCTGATACCAATTATAGCCATACGATTGCTTGTTATTTAATACCAATCCAAACTCACGGAGATTTGCGGCGAACGGTCGGTTTCCTCGCCCGAGTGGTATTACAACGCCAATAGTTGTCTATTTCGAGCGCTACTGCCAACGGGTTCCCCACAACTCGCCAGCTATAAAAGCGTTGCGCCAGACCCGCCCAAGCGTTTCCGGCGCAACCGCGCAGTTTAGTTATTCGGCTTCCATCTCCGCTGTCACACGGCGATACATCTCGATAACCTGAGTCGTCGCCTTGGACGGATCCTGATAGTAGCGGCCATCACACGTCTCGGCCGAGACATAGCCCGTATAGCCGTGGCGCATGAGTGCCTCGAGGTCGGCACGCATATCACGCTCGCCGTCGCCCCAGGCAAGATGCGTCGTGCCGCCGCCCACATCTACAAAGTGGGTGTGAACGATCTTGTCGCCCAAAACCTCAAAGTAGCCGTCGATCGTGTCGCCGGCAACTTCCATGGCGCCAAAGTCGATACAGGCCTTCAGGTTGGGACGATCGACCGCCTCGAGGATGCGCGCGACATCCTGTGCGGTGTTGACCAACACGGACTCCGACGGCTGCAGGGCCTCGAGCGCGACGCGAATACCGCGCGTATCGGCGTAGTCGCACACCGAGCGCAGCATGGCAACGCTGCGGGCCCAGGCGTCCTCAGCCGGCTCGTCCAGATAGGCCCAACCACTCGTCACCAGAATCTGCGGCACGCCCAACTCAACGGCAACGTCGATCACATTCTTAAAGTACGAGAGGATGCGTTTTTGGCCCGCCTCACCGCGCACCGCGACGTTCCACGGCTTGGGGTTGTTCTGCTCGGGGCACACGCACACGATCTTGATACCGTATTGGGCGGCAAGATCGCGAATCTTATCCACCGAATCGTGCTCATGGCAATCCACATACAGGTGCATCGAGCCGGTCCACAGCTCGATATTGCGATAGCCGGCCTCACCTGCAGCCTTAAAAAACGTCTCGATGCTGTAGTAACGATGGTTGATGTTCATGAGCGAAAGCTCGGGTACGACCATAGCCCTCCCCTTTCGTACGGAGTTTTAAAAAACAGGGGGCCGCCGCAGATGCGACAAGCCCCCAAAGATCGACGCAACCGTTAGACGCGATGGAAGCGCGATTCGAACATATTAGGCAAGCACGCCAAAGTAAGCGCCGATGATGCCCACGACCATGGTGCAGAGGATCAGGACCATCGGGTTGATCTTCTTGGAGAGCAGCCAGTAGTAGAGCCAGAAGGCGGCCATACCGAGCATACCGGGCATGATGCCGTCCAGGATGTCCTGGAGAGTCTGGGCGGAGTCGCCCTGACCAATGGCGATGGGCAACGAAGCCCAGAACATGTCCTTGCTCATGGCGCCGACGACCATGACGCCGACAATGCCGACGCAGGCCATGATCTTTTGCATCAGGCCGGTCTTCTGAGCCTCGTCGAGGAAGCCAATGCCTAGCTCATAACCCTTGATAGCGCCAAAGATACGAATCAGGAACGCCGGGATGTTGTAGACGAGCAGGAAGGCGATGGGGCCAAAGACGTTGCCGGCCTGGCACAGGCTGATGCCCACGGCAGCGGCGACGACGCGCAGGGTGGACAGGAAGAAGGAGTCACCCAGGCCGGAAAGCGGACCCATGAGGGCGGCCTTGATGTCGTTGACGCTCTCGGGCTCAACCTCGCCACGAGCGACCTTTTCTTCCATGGCCATCGCGATGCCACCCACGAAGGGAGCGAGCTGCGGGGTGATGTTGAAGAATGCGCTGTGACGGTGCAAGGCCTCGGCGTAATCATCGGGACGGCCGGCATAGATCTTCTTGAGCATGTTGGCGACCATCAGGCAGAAGGCAATGTTCATCTGCTTGTAGTAGGTCCAGGAGAATTCCATGCCCAGGGCGCCGGTGTTCACGGCGCTCTTAATGAGGTCGGAGCGAGTAATCTGGTTCTCGGAATTAGAAGTCATCGTCCTCATCCCCTTCCACAGAAAGCTGGGACTGGGCGCCACCAAGGCCCAGCAGGTCGTACTTGTCGATGCCGATGATGATTGCGATCAGGGCGACGCCGAGGACGGGCACGTTGGCATAGGAGCACAGCAGGAAGCCCAGGAAGTAGAACGGCACGAGCTGCTTGGTAAGCACCAGACGGCCGAGCATGGCGAAGCCCATGGCAGGCAGGATGTTGGCTGCGACGCCAAAGCCATCGAGGACGAACGTCGGGATGAAGTCGAGCAGGCCCTGAACAGCGTCGGCACCCAGATAGAAGGAGACCGAGCACAGGATAAAGGCCAGGACGACAATCACGAGACCGATAATCCAGTGCATAGCGTAGATACCCTTGAGGTTACCCTTGCTGGCAAAGACGTCGGCACGGTCGACCAGAAGGGGCATACCGGCGTTGACGACGTTCTTAATGGCCAGGCACAGAGTGGCGATGGGCATCGCGAGCGCGATAGCGGCCTCGGTGCTCTGGCCCAGCTGAATAGCGAAGGCGCAGGCGAGCACACCGCCAATACACTCATCGGGCGGCACGTAAGCGCCGATGGAGATAGAACCCATGAAGAGCAGCTCGAGGCTCGCACCGATGGCGAGGCCGGACTGCAGGTCCCCGAGGACTATGCCGACGAGCGGGCACAGAACGATCGGGCGGAACGCATAGAGCGTACCGAGCTGATAATCGAGCTTACCGAAGGCAGCGATAAGTCCGATGAGGATCGCTTGAACAAGCATTGTTCCTCCCTTTGATCCCTCTTGGATCCGCGCGGCGATTCCCGACTTGTCAGCGCGCCCTTTTCCATGCCGACAATCGCCTAGACAGATCCAGCTTGTACCGGTGTGCTGTTAACACCTAAACCGGTGCAAATGATTTGATACCAATTATATAGTCATGAGAAAACTATTTAATACCAATCGCTCAACGGGCGTGTACTCCCGGTGAACGGTAGATGGGGGTAACGGGTAAAGCGTTTATCCGGTACGCCCACGAATAGGGGGG
>CABRLT010000212.1 GCA_902471785.1 uncultured Collinsella sp. | reverse complement strand
GTATCCTCGACCGCGGACGCACACACGAGCTGTTCTCGAATATTAAGCTCATGCACCGCGCCTACGTGGAGCCGCCCCAGGTCATTGAGCTCTCGCGCCGCTTGGCATCCTCCGTCTCCCCCGCTTTTGCGCAGGTGAGTGAGGTCACCGATATCGTTCGCATTACCGAGGAGATGGTCCGTCGTGGTTAACGTCATCGACTACATGCCGGGCGACACGCTGCTGCATCACCTGAACCCCGTCGTCAAGCTGGGCCTCGCCGCCGCCATCATCATCGGCATCTTCTTGTCCGACACCTATGTGGCGCTGTTGGGCTTTTTGGCGCTCACGCTTGCGCTGGGCGCCTACGCCGGCGTCGTCGATCGCCTGCTCTCGTTGCTCAAGCTGCTGATTCCGCTCGCGCTTATCATGCTGGTGCTGCAGCTTGCCTTTATGCGCGATGGCAACGTGGTATGGGGCTTCATCACCGACACGGGCCTCGCTACCGGATCGAAGGCCTGCCTGCGCCTGCTGGGCGTGGCGCTACCGCTCATCCTGATGCTTATGGTGACCAAGCTCAACGACCTTGCCAACGCCTGCGTCGAGGTGCTGCACGTGCCCTATCGCTACGCCTTCACCTTTACCACGGCACTGCGCTTTGTGCCGGTGTTTGGTCAGGAGATGAACGCCATCATGGAGGCTCAGACCGCGCGCGGCGTCGAATACGACACCAAGAACCCCGTCAAGAAGCTCAAGCTCATGCTGCCGCTATGCGTGCCGCTGCTCATCTCGAGCGTGGGCAAGACCGATGCCACCGCGCTTGCCGCCGAACAGCGCGGCTTCTACCTGCGCACGCGCGCCAGCTCGTATAAGCGCTACCCCATCAAGGGCCTGGACATCGCCGTACTCGCCATCAGCGTTGCCTTCGTCGTCCTCGGCTTCCTGTTCTAGCTCATCGCCAGCACCAACGGCATAACGCACAAGGCCTCGGCTCGCGCCAAACGAGCCGAGGCCTTTTGCTGTTTCCCCAGATAAAACCTACCAAAATAAACCTGTCCCTCTTTGGCAGGTTGAGGGCTATTGGCGGTAGGGGGCGCCGCTGCGAATGATGGATTCGCGTACCAGGACGTCCATGGCGTCGAGGGTAATCTCGGGCATCTCTCGGTACTTCTGTAGCACCGATAGCTCGGTGCAGGCCAGGATGACGCGGTCGCAGCCGCTACGGGCGAACTCCCACATCACGCGGTCGAACTTATCCATATCGGGCTCACGTCCGGCCTTCACATCATCGTAGATAAGCGACATCACATCGTTCTGACGTTTCTCGCTGGGATAGACGACCTCAACACCCGCAGCCTCGCATTCGCGGCCGTAGACGCCCGCGCCCACGGTTCCGTCGGTTCCCATGATGCCAATCTTGTGCACCGGCTCGGCCGGCATACTCAGGTTGGGGTCGAACTCGCACTCCCCCATCACCGCACCCGCAAGGGCATAGCGAACCGACTCGCGTGGCATGTGGATAATCGGCACTGTGGTAAACGACTGGATCTGGTCGTAGAAGTAGTGTGACGTGTTGCAGGGAATGGCAATGTGCGCACAGCCCAGCGACTCGAGTGCCTGGGCACACTCTTTCATGGTCGCCAGCAGCTTGGCATGCTCGCCGGTCTTAATGGCCAGCGTGCGGTCGGGCATGGTCGACTTGGAAAGCACCACCATATCGATATGCTCCTGGTCGCACGTGGCCGCCGTATGGCGCACCACCTGGTCGTAGTAATACGACGTGGCCTCGGCGCCCATGCCGCCGATAACTCCCAGCTTTTCCATCGCCGCCTCCTTGGTGACGCTTGCGCAATTGCGCGTATCATACCCGCGCCCGCCCGATGCAAACCGGACGGGCGCCGCACTCATCTTATTTGTAATACGTCTTGAACAGCTTAAAGTGGCGCAACTTTGTGTGCCACATGCGCAGCCAGCGGTTAAAGACAAAGTCGCCCTTCATAAACGAGGGGTCGGCGCCCTTGCCTTCCTTATCCAGGCGATGCACCTTAGCGCGCAACTCGGGATCCTTAACGTACTTGTCGACGACGCCCATGGGGACGACCATCCACAGCGCCTCGTCCTGCGCCGTCACAAACTCCGGCTCAAACGGGCGGTTGAACACATACTCATCCACCACATACTTGGCAACGTTAAAACCGCTGTTGGTGACATAGTAGTTGCTGCGGCCCTGGCGGGTATTGAAGTCGAAGAACTTAAACGAGTCATCGCGCTCGTCGTACTTAACGTCAAAGTTGGAATAGCCCACAAAGTGAAGGTCCTCGAGCAACTTGCGCACGCCGCCCATGAGCTCGTCGTTGGGCTCGGTGATGATACAGGCATGGTTGCCGACACCGTGGGGCTGATGCTCCTCGAGCAGCACATGGCCCAGGCACATCATGCGCACCTTGCCGTTGCGGTCGGAATAGCTGGTGAGCACGCGCATGTACTCATCATTGCCGGGCACGCGGTCCTGCAAGATCAGATCGTCGGTGTAGCCGCTGGCATACGAATCGCGAATGACCTGTTCCAGCTCGGCGCGGTCGGCAATCTCATAGGCCTTCTTCTGGCCCTCGAACTCGTGCTGCCACCACATGATGCCGTCAGAAGGCTTCAGAATCATCGGGTAAGGAAAATCGATCTGGTCGAGCACTTCGGCAGGCGCCTCACCCTGGGCATTGAGCATCGCCTTGGTAAAGGTAAACGTGTGCGGATAGGGCACGCCATGCTTCTCGCACAGCTCGTAGAAGATCTCCTTCTTCTGGCACTGCTCGAGCATGCTGTAGGGTGCGTAGGGCGCGACGATGTTATCCGCCAGCTCATCGGCATCCTTTGCCTGAGCCACCAGGGCAACATAGTTATCGCCGCAGCCCATCAGGACAATCGTCTTATCGGCATGCGCCTGAGCGATGCCGTTGACGGTCTTGAGCATCACGGGCATGGTATCGATGTCGACATTGGGCGTGTAGTCGATAATCTGGCTTCGATACGCAGGGCCCGTCTGATACTTGCCAAAGACCAGACTCTTGACCTGATACTCTTCGTAGAAAGCACGCGCCACCGAATAGGCGTTGATGTCGCCACCGAGCAGCACGGGAATGAACTCGCGCTCTGTAAA
>CABRLT010000211.1 GCA_902471785.1 uncultured Collinsella sp. | reverse complement strand
CGAAACCGTCTGCTGCGAAACGCCGGCAGCGCGGGCGACGTCAGCCATGGAGACCGGACGCGAACTGGTATCGTTGGACGGGCGCCTTGCCACAGGATCACCTTCACCCTTGCGAGATCTGAATAGCGTGAATGCCGGCCTGGGCAGAAATACATCCCGCGCCGAAGCCCGCTATCGTCGGACGCATGTTAACGTACTCTACTTTTTCTATCTGCATCTCTTCTGCTTTATAAGTCCATACGGCAGTACCGTTCACGGCTGTATTTCTACCGATTACCAGATTCTCAAAAAGTGACAAGCGATGTGTTATGAGTACGTTAACATAGCCCGTAACGTGCGGCATTGTGAACACTTGGTTCATGCCGCTTTAAGTTGTTAACGTACTCATAACGACGCAAAACCCACCCGTGCGCGCCAAGGAAAGGACTCCCATGACCACCCCCGACGAAAAGACATTCGCCACGCTCACCAAGCTGTTTGAGGAGGAGTTTGGCCCCATCGGCGACCGCCAGGTGCTCTACGTGCACGCGCCCGGCCGTTCCGAAATCAGCGGCAACCACACCGACCACGAGGGTGGCCACGTTATCGCCGGCTCGCTCGATGTCGCCGTCGACGGCATCGCCGTGGCGACCGACACCAACAAGGTTCGCGTTGCCGACGAGGGCTACCCCACCTTTGAGATTACGCTCGACACGCTGGATGTTCAGGAGGCCGAGAAGGGCACGTCCGCGAGCCTCGTCCGCGGCATGGCCCACGAGATTGCAGCGCTTGGTGTTGAGCCCCAGGGCTTCGACTTCGCCTTTACCTGCTCCGTCCCTTCGGGCGGCGGCCTATCCAGCTCCGCTGCCGTCGAGGCCGCGTACGGTCGTGCCATGGAAACCCTCTGGGGCACACCCGCCATCGAGCCCGTCACGCTCGCCCAGATGAGCCAGCGCACCGAGAACAACTATTACGGCAAGCCCTGCGGTCTAATGGACCAGGCTGCCGTTTGCCTGGGCGGCCTTGCCTACATGGACTTTGAGGACCGGGCTCAGCCTAAGACCCAGAAGCTCGAGCTCAACTTTGAGGATCACGGTTATGCGCTCGTGCTCGTTAAGGTCGGTGCCGACCACGTGGCCGCCACCGACGACTACGCCGCCGTTCCGCGCGAGATGCAGGACGTCGCCGCCGAGTTTGGCAAGGCACGCCTGTGCGAGGTAAACGTGGCGGACTTTGACGCCAAGCTCCCCGAGCTGCGCGCCAAGCTGGGCGACCGTGCCTGCCTGCGCGCCGTTCACTACTGGTACGAGAACGGCCTGGTCGACAAGCGCTGGGCAGCCCTGAACGCCGGCGACATTGACCGGTTCCTGGTCCTGACGCGCGAGTCCGGCGCCAGTTCTGCCATGTACCTGCAGAATGTCGTTGCCAAGCTGGGCTCCGAGCAGCCCTCCATGTACGCGCTTGCTCTCGCCGAGCATGTGCTCGACGGGCGCGGCGCCGTTCGTATTCACGGCGGCGGCTTTGGTGGCACCATCCAGGCCTTCGTGCCGCTCGACCTGGTCGACACCTTCATTGCCAAGATGAACGGCTGGCTGGGCGAGGGATCTGCCCGCCACTACGCGATTTCTGACAAGGGGGCTTACGCGGCATGGCTGTAATGACTGACGTGCGCAAGGCTGTGCAGGGCCTCATCGAGTACGCTATCCACCGATCGATGATCGGCCAGGACGATCGCATCTGGGCATACAACACCATTTTGGAGTGCATCGGCGCCACGGGCCCCGCACTCGACATGGCTTGGGCGCTCAAGACCGAGAAGATTTCGCTCTTGCACCCCGATACACTCCCCGACTTCGACCTAGAGGGCACGCTTGCTGTGCTTTCCGAGGCCGCCGTTGCCAACGGCGCTGCCGAGGACACGGCGTCGGGCCGCGACCGCATCGCCATGCGCATCATGGGCGCACTCATGCCGAGGCCTTCGGTTGTAAACGAGGAGTTCAACGGCCGCATGGGCGTCAACGAGCCCCGCGCCGCGACCGACTGGTTCTACGGTCTGTGCTGCGACGCCGGCTACGTGCGCCGCGCCGCCATCGCGCGCAATATCAAATGGAGCACCCCCACCAACTGGGGCGACCTCGAGATTACCATCAACCTGTCAAAGCCCGAAAAGGACCCGCGCGACATTGCCGCAGCCGGCGCCGCCAAGAACACGGGCGAGAAGTATCCTGCCTGCCAGCTCTGCATCGAAAACGAGGGCTATCCTGGACGTTCCGCCGCAGCCGACGGTGGCGCTCACCCCGCTCGCCAGAATCTGCGCGTTATCCCCATCCAGCTCGACGGCGAGCGCTGGGGCTTCCAGTACAGCCCGTACGCGTACTTTAACGAGCATTGCATCGCCATGAGCTCCGAGCATCGTCCGATGCACGTCGATCGCAAGGGTCTCTCCTGCCTGCTTGACTTTGTGGACCTGTTCCCGCACTACTTTATCGGCTCTAACGCCGACCTGCCCATCGTGGGCGGCTCGATTCTGTCGCACGACCACTTCCAGGGCGGCGCGCACGAGTTCCCCATGATGCATGCCGCCGAGGTCTCGCAGTTTAGCGTGCCCGGATTTGAGCAGGTCACCGGCACTGTGCTGCAGTGGCCGCTCTCGGTGCTGCGTCTGCGCTCGCACGACCGCGCCCAATTGCTCGACGCTGCCGAGAAGATTATCCTCGCCTGGCGCGAGTGGACCGACGAGTCCGTGGGCGTTATCGCACACACGGCCGACGGCGTAGCACACAACACCGTGACGCCCGTCATCCGCCGCGTCGACTCCCGCGGCAACGCCGGCGGCGAGATCTACGAGGCCTACCTGGCGCTTCGCTGCAATATCACGACTGACGAGCATCCGCTGGGCGTTTTCCACCCGCATGCCGAATACCACCACATTAAGAAGGAGAACATTGGCCTGATCGAGGTCATGGGCCTGGCCATTTTACCGCCGCGTTTGGTTCCCGAGCTTGGTGCCGTTCGTGAGCACCTGCTGGCAGCCAAGGCTGACGCAAGCTACGATCTTGCCGCCGCACTCGAAGGCGACGACCTTTGCCGCAGCCACGCCGCATGGGCCGAGGATGTCTTTGCACGCCGCGCCGATGAACTTACGGCCGACAACGCCATCGATATCCTGCACGAGGAGGTC
>CABRLT010000210.1 GCA_902471785.1 uncultured Collinsella sp. | reverse complement strand
AATAGGCGTTGATGTCGCCACCGAGCAGCACGGGAATGAACTCGCGCTCTGTAAACTGCAATGCCATGGAAACTTCCTATCATGAACTGCCCGCGCAACGGGCGGTCTTTGCGCAACTGATTTATTCTAGCGTGCCAAGCCGCCGGCGCCCAAAGCTCCACCGTATCTATGGCAATCGACGTAATCGTCCAGCACGAAGACGGCGCTCACCGTTGTATGACAACGGGCAATGAACCTACCATTGTTGTAGGATTCAACATGTTGCCCGCCCCGTCGAAAGGTGCACCGTGCCCCAGGCTCATCCGATCAACAACCCCATCATTGACGCCGCCAAGCGCGAACTTGCGGATCGTGCCCAGACGGCAGCTCCCCTACGCACCGCAAACGATGCTTACAACGGGCCTGTCCGTATCGTCTCAATCAACACGTCGGAGCACAAAGGCACGCGTAAGTCGCCCGTCTCCGATGGACGCGACACCGTCATTGAGCAGTTTGGCCTCTCATCCGATGCGCACGCCGGGCACTGGCACCGCCAAGTCTCGTTTTTGGCCGCGGAATCAATCCAGACGGCGCAGCATCGCGGACTCGATGTGCACGAAGGCGACTTTGGAGAGAACTTCACCACTCAGGGGATCAACCTACTCTCGCTCCCTCTGGGAACGCAGCTCAAGATTGGAAACGACGTCCTGGTCGAAATCAGCCAGATCGGCAAGGTCTGCCACACCCGCTGCGCTATCTACTATCTCGCCGGCGACTGCATCTTTCCCCACGAGGGCATTTTCGGTGTGGTGCTTCGAGGCGGAGAGGTGCATGTCGGAGACGATATCCAAACAGTCAAGCTCGGCGACGGCACGTGTTCTTTCACCCCAGCCGAGGCGCTCGAAGAAATTGAGCAGGCTCGCCGCGAAGGAACCCTATAGGTGCAAAACCCCATGTTGGAGTAGCCCTTAAGGCGTGAATCTGCGATCAAACCGAGTTCCGTAACGTTAAAGTTGAACTCTATGGTTTCTCAACAATTCACCATAACTGCAGGTCAAAGCCAAAGCCTCAAGTTCAACTTGACCCTTTGGAACCTTTAAGGTTCAAGTTGAGGTCGAAAGCAGTAGTAGAATACCGTTCGAACCATAACCTACGATTGATTGCAGAGGGATTGGATGCAGCATTCGAATCATCGCGTCGCAGCGCTCATCGCGTCGAAGCCAGCTCGTATCATCACGAGCGCCGCACTCGCTGTCGCACTGACTGCCACGCCGATGCTCTCCCCCGTTGCGGCGTATGCCGCCTCGCAGGCAACGCAGGATCAGCTTTCCGCCGCGCAGCAAAAAATCGAAGCCGCCACGAGCGCCTACAACGATGCCCGCACCAAACTCGACGACCTGCAAAAGCAGATCGACTCCAATGAGGCGAGCATCGAGGAAATCGAGGCCAAGCTTCCCGAGCAGCAGGCCAAGGCAAGCTCCGCCATGCGCGATCTGTACAAGTACCAGAAGGGCACCAATCCCATCGTGAGCTTCCTGGTCAACGCGCAGAGTCTGGGTGAGTTCATCACCACCTGCAAATACACCAACCAGATCACGAGCTCGAGCGTCGACGAGATCGAAGAGCTCAACAACATGCAAACCGAACTCGAGCAGAACAAGGCCGAACTCCAGCAGGCCAAGTCGCAGCTTGAGGCAGAGCAGAAAAACGCCGAGGATGCGCTGGCACAGGCCCAGCAGCTCCGCAGCGAGGCGCAGGCAAAAGCCGAGCAGGAAAATGCCGCCGAGCTTGCCAAGCTTGAGGCCGACAAGGCCGCTGCCGCCGAGAAGCTCTCGGGTGAGGGCGTAAGCGGCAGCAATTCCAGCAGCCAGGCCACCAACACCAACACCACCATCGACACCACGGTGAACAACGCCAATACCGGTAACTCCGATTACGATACGTTCATCAACGAGTGGACGAGCCGCATCGATAATTATCTTGCCGGCTCCCCCATGGCAGGCCAGGGCTACAACTTTGCCGTCGCCGCTTGGAATACCGGTGTCGACCCCCGTTGGTCCCCCGCCATCGCCTGCATCGAGAGCACCAAGGGCACTTATTGCGCCAATTCCTACAACGCCTGGGGCTGGAGCGCCCGTGGCGGCGGCTGGCGCAGCTTTGGCAGCTGGAGCGAGGGCATCGCTGCTCACGTGGCCTACCTGGGCGCCAACTACGGCTCCACCCTTACCCCGGCAGCGGCCAAAAAGTACTGCCCGCCCACGTGGCAGGACTGGTACAACAAGGTCGCCGCCCAGATGAACCGCATCTAAGTACAGCTAAAAAGGGCCCCAAACGGAGCCCTTTTCTTTTAGGTAGTAGAGGTGTCAACGACACCGGTCGCATTGGCAACCGCAACTATGACGATCATGCACAGGAGCAGCACGCCCAATGCCTTGATCCAGAGTTTCGCGAGCTTCTTGCCGCGATAGCTGTCGAGCAGCGCGAATCGCCGGCGAAGGCGGCGCTTGTCGAGCAGCGCAAAATGCATAAGCACCATAAGGCCATCGACAAAGAAAAAGTACTCGATTATAAGAAGCCAGGTCGGATAGCTTTGGTTTGCTCCGGTGGGGTGAAAGACGGCAAAGTGGCTTCCGGCAAAGAATACAAGCAGCGAGAGGCAGATAAGCGAATTCCAAATGCGCCCCAGAGGTTCCGGAATGCGAGAGAGCAGACCGAATACAGCGGAGGCGGCAGGCTTTGGAAGCTCTGCGGAGCCCTGGAGCCCTTGGGGCGTTAACACCGTCTCCGAGGCCGGGGTACAAACAGGCACAGGCGCAGGAGGCCGCACAGGGCAACTCAGGTCGTATGCCGCGCGCGTCGCCCGTCCCAATGCCTCCGCACCCGCAAAGCGCTTGGCTGGGTCGAGCGCCATCGCCATGCAAATGACATCGGTCAGAGAAGCAGGGATGTCGCGCATCTCGCATTGTTCGCGCATGTCGAGCCCCGGTTTTGGATCGAGCCCCGTCAAGCAGAAGAACAGCAGGGCGCCCAGCGCGTACACATCGCTTCGCACGCTCGTCTGCCCAAACCCATACTGCTCGGGTGGCGCGTAGGGCCGCGTGCCAAACTTGACGGTATCGGCATCGGCGCCGTCGCGCCAAGCGCGCGCGATTCCCAGGTCAATAATCACCAGCGACGAGAAGGTCA
>CABRLT010000209.1 GCA_902471785.1 uncultured Collinsella sp. | reverse complement strand
GGTGCCGGCCGCAGATGTCGCCATGTTGTTGCGCAGCGATCCCACGATGGGGAACAGGATAGGCGCATGCTTGCCCCAAAAGGCCGGGTCGCCCTGCCACAGATACTCGTTGCCGTTGAGGGCAAGGCTCGTGAGCTGGGCGCCCATGGAATCGATGGCCGCGGTGAGGCCGCCGCGCTTGATGGTAGTAACGGTAGACATGCTACTTCCTCCAAAAGTAAACAATAGTGTCGAGGGCTATTGTCCCACTCTTGGCGGCGGGACGGGACGGCAGGCGATTATTGAGTAGCCATAGCGGAATGAGCGGCGAGCGCCTACTGGGTATCTACGTAAAGGTCGAACCCGCCCTGCGGTGTGGTGTCGACCGTATCGGGCGCCTGCGAGTTAAAGCTCACGGGAACCATGCGCTTTGAGGCGCGGAAGCGTGTGCCGTCGGTGGCGACGGGCGGTTCATCGACGGTGAGCTCGTAGTCTCCGGGCTTAAGTTCGATGCCGTCACCAGCGGAATTGACGTATTGATACTCGTCAATCGTCTGCCCTTTGAGCGTGCGCCCCACGATGTGGATGAGCATTTGGCTGTCGCCGCGCGCGGTGTCCCACGTCGCGCCGTCCTTGACCTCGACCGACACATGTACCGAGCGCGTGCGGCCGAGCGATTGCTCGACAGACATCTCGACCTTGGCGGCGTCTTTTCGCTGTTGCTCAACATGGCTCCAGACGTTTCCAATTACCGAGCATGCGATAACGCCGGCCATGAAGGCGATAAGGATGGGGCCGAGCGGAGAGCGACGTCCTGCATCTTCCTCGCGAGACAGATTGGGGCGACGTGTGGGCGCGGGCGCCTGGGCACCCTGCGAGGGCACGTCGAGAATACTGAAGGATGCCGTGCTGTCGGGATCGATGGTGTGACGCGGCTGCGGGGTCTTTGCCGGCGAGATCGACATGTCGGCTGGCTCGCCGAGCGTGGCCGTAGCGTCGGCCTTGGCCTCGTCTGCCTCGGCCTGGGCCCAAGCTTGTTCGAAGGTCAGGGGCTCGACGGGGTCGAGGGCGGCGTCCGAGTCGGCGGCGACGTCGTTGCCGGTCTCGTCCTCGTCGCTCGACACGTCACGCGGCGTAGGCTCGTCCCACCCCTCGTCCGGAGCCTCACCCTCGCTATACCACCATTCAAAGTTATCGATATCCATACGGGGCGCCCCTTAGGCCTCGCAAATAAACGCTCGCTAGCCTTATACCCCCAGACGGCACCGAAGCTCACCCGCGCCGGACACGAAAACCGTCACAACATTCGACGTTTTTCCTCGTTTTCGAGATTTTCATCGAATGTTGTGACGGTTTAGGCGGCAGCCACGCCGCGAATGTGACAAAGAGACTGTCCCTTTGTCACATTCTGTTAGAGTTGCAGGGATTGAATCCCGCTTATTCACGCGACATTGGAGTGACAACCTTGACCGCCGCAACCACGCCAAAAAGTAAGTCAACCGCCGCCGCGCTCTCCCCCGCGCGCACCAAGCTCTGCCTGGCGCTGCTCGTGTTGTTAGGCTTTTCGCTCGGCTGTTCGGAGTTCGTGGTCATCGGCATCGAAAGTGACTTGGCGACGGAACTCGGCGTATCGCTTGCCACCGCAGGCCAACTTATTAGCGTGTTCGCACTGATCTACGCTATCGCGACGCCGGTGCTCGCGCTCAGCACGGGGCGCTTCCGTCGTTACCAACTGCTCGTGTGCTATAGCATCGTCTTTGTGCTCGGCAATCTGGTCATGGCGCTGGCACCCAACTTTCAAGTGCTGTTCGCCTCGCGCATCATCTTGGGCTCCGTCTCGGGCGCACTGCTCGCCGTGGGCGTGACGTATATCCCCGAGCTGCTGTCCCCGCAGCAGACCTCACTCGCCATCTCGGTGGTGTACGGCGCGTTTTCCGTGGCAATGGTCTTTGTCACTTCGATCGGCAAGTTTGTGGCCGACACGCTCGACTGGCACGTGGCCATGTACGGCACGCTGACCTTTGCCGTTCTGATCTGCGGAGCGCTCGTGATGTTTATGCCCGCCACCTTTCGCGAGCGGGCGGGTCTGCTACGCGAGCCGAGCATCGTCACCGGCATGCTCATCTTTTTGTTTGGCGTGGGGTCGGTCTACGTTTTCTATGGCTACGTGACGCCTTATCTTGAGCAGGTGCTGGGCATGGGCACGGTCGAAGCCAGTACCACGCTCATGGCCTACGGCGTGTTCTGCCTGATCTCGAACATCCTGGGCGGATGGATCGATGCGCGCTTTGGCATGAAGGCGCTGCTTGTGACGTTCGTGCTGCAGGCTGCGGCGTTACTCGGGCTGTTTGCTGTGGGCGGCACCATGCCGCTCGCGCTGGCCTTTGTCTTTAGCTTGGCGCTGCTCATGTACTTGTTCTCGGTGTCGTGCATCACGCACTTCATGGACGTGGCACGCAGCCGCCATCCCAAGTCGATGGTACTCGCAAGTTCGGTTGAGCCCATGGCGTTTAACGTCGGCATCTCGTTTGGCACCGCAGTGGGCGGCGCCGTGGTAAGCAGCATTGGCATTGCGCACGTAGGCGCAGTGGGTGCCGCGTTCTCGCTTGTGGCCTGGGTGCTTACGCTGGTGACGATTAAATTGGCTCACTGGGAGCGCAGGCGGGCAAGGGCGCAGGCGTAGATGCGATACTCGAGCTCGATGATGGCGATCGAAAGGAAACCGCATATGCAACGTGTACTGTTTATCTGCCATGGGAACATCTGTCGCTCGACGATGGCTGAGTCCGTGTTTACCGAGCTGGTGCGGCGCGCCGGGCGCGCGGGCGAGTTTGTCATTGATTCCGCTGCGACCTCGACCGAGGAGATCGGCAACCCGCCACACCACGGCACCATTGCCAAGCTACGCGAAGTCGGGATTCCCGTCGTCGCACATCGTGCACGTCAGGTGCGTCGCGCGGAGTATGGCGACTGGGACCATATTGTCTATATGGATGCTGAGAACGCGCGTGGCCTGCGTCGCATCTTTGGCGACGACCCTGACGGCAAGATTACGCGCTTGCTCGATTGGACTGATCGCCCCGGCGACGTGGCCGATCCCTGGTACACCGGCAATTTCGATGCCACCTACCGCGACGTGATCGCCGGCTGCACCGCCATGCTCGAGCAGCTGTAGGTTCGTGGGCGCACGAA
>CABRLT010000208.1 GCA_902471785.1 uncultured Collinsella sp. | reverse complement strand
ACGAACTTGGCAAGCTGGTAGTTAATGGAATCGGCCATGGACACTCCTTGGTCGTAGGTTCTTACAAAAGAGCGCGCTAATAGATAGCAGCGATACGGCGAACGATATCGAGCGTAATGCCACTCGCGGTGCGAGCATACTCGAACAGGTCGAACTCGCGGTCGCAAATCGCATCGTACGCCTCATCACAATTATCGCTGATAGCGCGCAACACCAGGCAATCGACACCATTTTTGGTTGCGACATGGGCAATTGCCGCGCCCTCCATGCCGACACAATCGGCATGCGTCGCCTCGATAGCGTCGTTGCGCATGGTGGCGCCCGTCACAAAGCGGTTACCCGTGGCAATCGTGCCGACCAGGAACTGCTTGGCGCCCTCGTTCGAAGCGACTGCATTTTTCGAAGCGTCAACAAACCCACGCTCAGCAAGCACGTCGGCGGCAATATCGACCAGCGCGGGCGTCGAGCCAAACTCCTCGAGCCCCGGTGCGGACTCGGCGATAAGCGCGGTATCGGTATCCAGATAGCGTAGGCGTTTGCCAATGACCACGTCGTCGATATGGAGCCTGGGGTTCAAACCGCCCGCAATGCCCGAAAACACAACAGCCTGCGGAGCATACTTGCTAATGAGGTGCTGTGTTGCAGCGGCGGCGTTCACCGTGCCCATGCCCGCCGTTGTGGCGACAACTGTCAGGCCGTCGAGCTCACCGCTCACAACGGTCAAGCCTGCCTCCCGTGCCTCGCAAACGTCGCTCAGCTCTTCCTTAATCTGCATGATCTCTTTTTCGAGCGCACCGATAATCGCGATGGTAGCCATGCCATTCCCCAAACCTATACGAAATTCTCAACCACGGTATGGTACCAGCATTTTGTTTGACCTCGTCAAACGAACACGCTAGGCCAGCGCAGCTCGCGTATCAAACAGAGCCTTTGCAATCGCAGCCGTGACCTCGCTCGAGCGGTCGCTCCACGGCATCGATGTCATGATGCTCATGACATAGGTACGGCCATCGATGTCGATAAGGCCCGCATCGCATGTCGAATAGCAACCATCCTCGCTAATCCAGCCTGCCTTGTTGCGCACCAAGGCTTGGTCGTCCGCAATGCCGTCACGAATAAACGATCGGGCCGTAGAGGCCAGAAGGCCCGACAGCCATTGTGACGTCTCGGTATCATGGCTCAGATACTCGCTCATCTCGCACCACAACTTGGCCGAGGTGCGCGGGCAATAAGTGGGAAAATCACTCATCGGATCGAGTGCGGTATCGTAATCGATGCCAAGACTGACAATCCAATCCTCGTAACCGACACGGTCAAACGCCGCACGCAACGCGATAAACGAATCGTTGTCCGAATTAACGACCGCGGCCTCGATCAGGTCGCGCACCGTCTGCCAGCCCATGTTGTAGCCGCCATAGGTGCCAAGGGAATCATCGAGTGAGACCTGGCCCGTCTCGACCAGAGATTCGCAGACGTAGAGCACATAGAGCGCCTTATAACTGCTCGCACCGTACACCTCGACATCGGCGTTATACGTCACGCCCTTGCCACTTGACAGGTCGTAGAACACCACGCCCACATCGCCCAATTCCTTGGCCTGGTCAAGGGCATCTTGGAGCGCGGCGAGGCTCTCATCCTCCAGGGCGGGGATCTGGTCATCAACCAGTGAGAAGGTCTGCACGGTATCGCCTGAGGGAATATCGTTAAAGTCCGCCTTCGAAAGCCTCGTCTTGAGGCTCGCTGTCGACAGGGTTTGACTTGCGGTGGCTTTAGATTCAGAGACCTTTTTGTTTTGCGTCTGTACCGTTGACGCATCTGAGTGTGCCATTCGCTCCGACGCGTAGGTTTTGGCGGTAATTCCGAGGATAATAACCGCCAACGTTAGCATCCCAATGGCGGCAATCTTCGTCACGCGGATGCGAGCGTCAGCGAGGCCACGCGAAGACGTGCCCTTCGTCTCATATCTGCTGCTATGCTGCGGCACATACTCGTCCCGCGATGCGTTGTTTCGCACGTGGTCTCCTGCCTGCTACCGTTCATATACGAGCAGCATAATACCGAGCAGGCATTTCTTTCCAAAGATATTCAGCGGCGTTTAAGGTGTCTTGTTTAAGGTGTCTTTAAAGAAACCACAAGCGTATTTATCCAAATGGCACGATTCTGTTGCGCATCTCCGCCCAAAACGCAGTTGCGGTGGAATAGTTCCTGCTTGGGCGGCATAAGCCGAAAAACAAGAACTATTCCACCGCAACTTGACGGGACTCTTTGGCAATCAACTTGGTGTCCAGGGGCACTCATTTAAGTCTGTCCCCAATGAGTGCCTGAAAATGGCTCGCTAGCCGATAGCGTTTTTGAGTTCCGCGCGGCGCTTTTTCATGCCCATCATGACGGCGTTGCGTAGCTCGGGCATGCGCGCGGTATCCATCTGGGGAACGCCCTCGAGCTTATAGGGAATCCCCAGCTGCTCATACTTGACGACGCCCATCGTGTGATACGGCAGCATCTCCAGGCCCACCACGTTATGCCACGGGGCAATCAGACGACCGAGTGCCTCGCACTCCTCAACCGTATCGGTAATGCCGGGCACCACCACATGGCGAATAACAACCTTAATCTTGCGACGCGCGAGCTCATCACCAAACGCCAGAATGCGTGCGGGATCGCAACCGGTCAGCTTTTTATGCTCGACGGGATCGGCGTGTTTAATGTCAAGCAGCACCATGTCGGTCTCGTTGAGTACGGCATCGAACTTCTCGGGATGCGCGGGATCGAACGCATAGCCGCAGCTATCCAAGCAGGTATGCACGCGACCATCGGGGTTATTGTGCATGGCGCGGAACAGGTCGGCTAAAAACGCGGGCTGCAGGAGCGGCTCGCCGCCGGATACCGTAATACCACCGCTGCGGTAAAACTCATGGTTGCTCTGGAACTCGTCCATCAGGTGCTCGACGGTCACCATGGTACCGCCGTTAACCGACCAGGTATCGGGGTTGTGGCAATACGCACAGCGCATGGGGCAGCCCTGAACAAACACCACAAAGCGGATGCCAGGTCCATCGACCGTTCCCATCGTCTCAATCGAATGTACGCGGCCCAGGGCAAACGCAGAGTCCTCGGGACGAGCGTCCACACCCTCGAGCGTCATCTCAGCCATTCCCGCTACCTTGCCTCTCATTGGTTTTAGCTACATAAATGCCAGA
>CABRLT010000207.1 GCA_902471785.1 uncultured Collinsella sp. | reverse complement strand
GGATCGGAAGCGCTAGGCATGCTGAACCTCCTCGTTTTTACGATCGAGCCATGTCTGCAAGAACAGGCTGGCTGCGATCATGTCAATCTTGCCCCTCATCTGCTTTTCGTTGAGCCCCTGCTCTCGCAGGATTCGCTTGGCCTCCTGCGAGGACAGACGCTCGTCCTCAAACTCCAGCGGAAGTTCGAGCTCGTCGGCAATCTTTTGGGCCACGGCGGCAACGCGCTCGGCCTGGGGGCCGGGCTCACCGGCCATGGTCAAGGGACGTCCGCTTACCAGGATATCGGGCTCATAGTCCTCGACCAGGCAGCGAAACGTCTTTGCCATGCCAGTGACCTCGGCAGCAGGAAGCACCTTGACAGGCATCGCCATCTTGCCATCACGGCTCGAGACGGCAATGCCAATCCTGGTCTCCCCTATATCCAGCGCGAGCGCGACCACAGCGACAACCTAGGTTCTTAGGCGCCGAGCGCGGTCTTGGCGGCCGCAAGGGCATCGGCGATACCGGCAGCGTTCTTGCCACCGGCCTGGGCCATGTTGGGACGGCCGCCACCGCGACCATCGACCAGGCCCGCGATCTGCTTGATCACGTTACCGGCGTGGAAACCGGCCTTGACGGCGTCATCGGAGCCGGCAGCGAGCAGGGCCGGAGTGCCCTTCTCAGTCACGCTGGCGACGACACAAGCGACAGAGCCGGCGACCTTCTGATGCACGGTATCCCATACGTTGCGCAGGTCGGCAGCCTCAAGGCCCTGGAGCTCAGCGACAACGAGCTTATAGCCGTCGAGCTCGACGGCGCCCTCGATGGCGCTGGAGATGGCGTCGGAGGAGCCACCGGTCAGAGCCTTTTTGAGCTTGTTGGACGTCTCGCGCAGCTCAGCCTGCAGGTTCTCCACGCGGGCGGGAACCTCGTCGACGCGGCACTTGAGCGCAGCGGCGGCGGCGTCAACGAGCGCCAGGCGGTCGGCCATGTAGTCGAGGGCACCCTTAGAGGTCACGGCCTCGATACGGCGGACATTGGAGCCCGTGGAGGACTCGGAAATGATCTTGAACAGACCAATCTCTGCGGTATTTGCGGCATGGGTGCCACCACAGAGCTCGCGGGAGAACGGCTGGTCCTCGGCGCCCACGGAGACGACGCGGACGACATCGCCGTACTTCTCTCCAAACAGAGCGACAGCGCCGGCAGCCTTAGCCTCGTCGATGCCCATGACACGGGTCACGACCGGCTTGGAAGCGAAGATCTGCTGGTTGACCAGGTCCTCGACAGCCTTGAGCTGCTCGGAGGACAGGGCCTCGAAGTGCGTGAAGTCAAAGCGTAGGTGCTCGGGCGTCACCAGCGAGCCGGCCTGGGAGACGTGCTCGCCCAGGACCTGCTTAAGGGCAGCGTCGAGCAGGTGCGTGGCGGTGTGGTTGCGGCGCAGGAAGCCACGGCGCTCGGCGTCGAGCGCGGCGGTAACAGCGGCACCGACAGCCAGCGTGCCCTCGGCAACGTGAGCGACGTGGGCATACAGGCCGTTGTGGTTCTTGGTGTCGGCAACGGTCAGAACAACGCCCTCGGCGGAAAGCTTGCCGGCATCGCCCTGCTGGCCACCCATCTCGGCATAGAACGGGGTGCGGTCGAGCACAACCTCGACATCCTCGCCGGCGGCAACGGACTCGACGGACTCGCCGTTGCGCACGATGGCGACAACCTTGGCGCCCTCGATCACATCGTTGTCATAGCCGTCGAACTCGGTCGCTGCGACCTTGTCCGAAAGCTCGACCCACACGTCGTTGAAGCTGCCCCAGGCGTCGCCCTTGGCATTGGCGCGGGCGCGGGCCTTCTGGTCCTCCATGCAGGCAGTGAAGCCGTCCATATCGACGTCGTGACCAGCGGTGCCGGCGATCTCGACGGTCAGATCGATGGGGAAACCAAAGGTGTCGTGCAGTTTAAAGGCGACATCGCCCGGAAGCACGGCGCCCTCGGCAAGCGCTGCCAGGGCCTCGTCCAGATAGACGCGGCCGTTGTCGAGCGTCGTGGAGAAGCGCTCCTCCTCGGAGGCGACGATACCCTTGACGAGCGCGACATTCTTGAGCAGCTCGGGATAAGCCTCACCCATCTGAGCGTTAACCTCGTCGATGAACTTGGTCAGGAAGGCGCCCTCGATGCCCAGCAGGCGACCGTGGAACACGGCACGACGGAGCAGGCGGCGAAGGACGTACTCGCGACCCTCGTTACCGGGAAGGATGCCGTCCGAGATCATAAAGTCGACGGCACGGGAGTGGTCGGCGATGATACGCAGGGAGCGGCTGGCGCCAGAGTAATCGTCGGCGTCATAGGTCTTGCCGCTAATCTTCTCGCCCAGCTTGATGAGGTGCTGCATCAGATCGCCGTCGTAGTTGGCGGTCTTGTGCTGCATGATGGCGGCCATGCGCTCCAGGCCCATGCCCGTATCGAGGTTGCGGTGCGGCAGCTCCGGCATGGAGCCGTCCTCCTGGCGGTCGTACTGGGTAAAGACGAGGTTCCAGAACTCCAGGAAGCGGTCGCAGTCGCAGCCAGGCTTGCAGTCGGGGCTGCCGCAGCCGACCTCCTCGCCCATGTCAAAGTAGATCTCTGAGCACGGACCGCAGGGACCGGTGGGGCCAGCGGCCCAGAAGTTATCGTCCTCGCCCAGGCGGGAGATGTGGTCCTCAGCAACGCCCAGAGAACGCCACACGTCGTGGGTCTCGTCGTCCTCGGTAAAGACGGTGAAGTACAGGCGGTCGAGCGGCAGCTTGAACTCCTTGGTGATGAGCTCAAAGGCCCAGGCGCAAGCCTGCTGCTTGGAGACGCCGCCAAAGGAGAAGTCGCCGAGCATCTCAAAGAAGGACAGGTGACGGCCGTCCTCGCCGATGCAATCGATGTCGTTGGTGCGGACGCACTTCTGGCAGGAGATAGCGCCGATCTCCTTCATGGTCTTCTTGCCCTGGTAGTACTCCTTAAACTGGTTCATGCCAGCGTTGGCAAGCAACAGCGAAGGATCGTCGGGGACGAGGGACGAAGAAGGATAGAGCTTAAGACCGCGCTCCTCAAAGAAGTTGAGGAACTTGGAGCGGATCTCGGCCGTAGTCATTGACGGGTAGTCAGCACACATAGAGGGAATCTCCTCGGTTTCACATCGAAACAGTTCAAACGTAACGATATTACCATCCCACCGCGCAAGTGCAAAAAAGAGGGCCGGCACAATGCC
>CABRLT010000206.1 GCA_902471785.1 uncultured Collinsella sp. | reverse complement strand
CACGGTCTTTTTGCAGGACGTTGCCGAGGCCTGCGGTCTGCCGCTTCGCTGCATCGCCAATGGCGAGTGCTCTACCGAGAACGCTCCCGACTCCGGCACCACGTCTGGCTCGCGTCAGACGGTCGTGACCGGCGAGGCCGTGCGCGGTGCCGCCTTCCTGCTGCGCGATGCCATGCTTGACATCGAGGCCGGCAAGCATGCACCCGATGCTCCTGTGAGCGCCCATGGTGATGGCGTCAAGATCGAGTACGACGACGGTCGCGCCTATCAGCTGCACACACAGGAACTCGTCGCCGGCCAGGGTATGCATCCTCAAGATCCCGCTGCCGCCATCAAGGCGCTCGAGGGCTGCGAGTTTGGGTACGTGTACCTGGAGCCGACCGACAAGCTGGGCGCCGACGTTCCCAACCCCAAGAGCCACATCTGCTACGGTTTTGCCACGCATGTGGTCATTCTGGATGATGACGGCCGCGTGAGCGAGGTCTATGCTGCGCACGATTCCGGCAAGGTGGTCAATCCCATCTCCATCCAGGGTCAGATCGAAGGCGGCGTGCTCATGGGTATGGGCTATGCGCTTACCGAGGACTGGCCGCTCAAGGACTGCGTGCCCCAGGCAAGGTACGGCACGCTCGGGCTGTTCCGTGCGCCCGAGATTCCGGATATCCACGCCATCTACGTGGAGAAGGACGAGCTGCTGCCCGTGGCATACGGCGGCAAGGGCATCGGCGAGATCGCAACGATCCCCACGGCGCCCGCCGTACAGAACGCCTACCGCGCGTTTGACGGCAAGCTGCGTCCAAATCTGCCCATGGTGGATACGCCCTACAGCCGCGTCCGCAACCGCGGGTAGGGTAGGGCGCGGACGACCATTGCTGACGGGCTGTTCGCGCACAACACCAACTGTATATGCTGCACCTTTGGCCCCAGCTCCATCGCGAGCCGGGGCCTTTTGTTTGGAGCGGAAACTGTGTTCCGGATTCAAGCCTCAGAATGGGATGAACGGATGGCATGTTTGGCGGAAACTACGGCCCAGTTTTTGGCTCCAGAACGGGATACATTTTCCGGAACGGTCCACGTGCGGTGGTGTACCGACCCTTTTGCGTGCGCCGCTTGTCGAATTACGTTATAGCTAGCTATATTATAGGAAGGTATAATATAGCTAGCTATAACGTAAAGGAAGGATGGCCCTATGTTTATCGGAAGAACGGCGGAAATGTCCGAGCTCAATCGACTGTATGGCACGGGCTCCTTTGAGATGCCTGTGATTTACGGCCGCCGTCGCGTGGGCAAAACGCGTCTTATCACAGAGTTTATCCAAGGCAAGAAGGCTATTTACTTTCAAGCTCGTCGCACCAATGCAGAGGCAAACCTGCATGGCTTTAGCCAGGCGATACTTGCGGGCTCCGTTGGTGTTGCTGGCGTGTCGTTTCGTAGTTTTGACGAGGCGTTCGATGCATTGGCTACCATGGCTCGTACGGAACGTTTGATTGTCGTGATCGACGAGTATCCTTATCTCGCCCAATCGAATCCCGAGATCAGCTCGTTGCTGCAAGACAAGATCGATCACTTGTACAAAGAGACCAAGCTTATGCTTATCCTGTGCGGGTCGTCGCTTTCGTTTATGGAAGAGCAGGTGTTGGGCTACGAGAGTCCGCTATACGGTAGGCGTACGGCCCAGTTTAAGATCATGCCGCTCGATTTTATGACGACCCTCGGCCTGTGGCAGAGCATGGGTCGCGAAGACGCTGCAGTTTGCTATGGCATGACGGGTGGCATTCCTGCATATATCGAGAAAGTCGATCCTGCCGCACCGCTCAAGGACAACATCAAACGTCTTTTTCTTACTCCTACGGGCTATCTCTTTGAGGAGCCGAGTAACCTGCTATTGCAGGAGTGCCGCAATCCCGAGCAATATGATGCGATCGTGCAAGCAATTGCCCAGGGGCGCTCGAAGATCTCGGAGATTGCGAGCTCTACGGGAATCCCTGCGAGCAACGTAAAGAGCTATGTGGATAAGCTGGCGTCGCTTGGGATTGTCGAGCGCGAGCTGCCCCTAAACGAGACGAGCAATAAGCGAGCCGTGTATCTGCTGAGCGATCAGATGTTTAGGTTCTGGTACAAGTTTGTTCCGCAGAACATCGGGCTGATTCAAAACGATATGGCCGAGATGGCGTATGAGCGCATTGAGCCGCACGTATCGGATTACATGGGTACGGTCTTTGAGCTTATATGCAGACAATACGTGTACGAACTCGCGCGGGCGGGCCAGCTTGATGTGGTTCCGGCAAGCGTTGGGCGCTGGTGGGGGACGGATAATCGCACGCATACGCAGGAAGAAATCGACTTGATTGTTGACGATGGCGAGGGCACTGCGCTGTTTGCGGAATGCAAATGGCGCAGTGAACCGGTGGGCGAAGACGTGCTGCAAAAGCTCGTGCATCGAAGCGAGCTCTTTAGGCGGCAGCACAAAAGCTATGCGATCTTCTCGAAGCGAGGCTTTACGCAAGGATGTCAGGAAGCTGCGGCGAGCAGGGGAGATGCCAAGCTGATTTCGTTTGCCGAGATGTGCGAGCGGAGATAACCAAGCACGCTCTGATGTGATGCTCGGAATGGGTCGCGCTAAGGATGCCAAGCGTAAAACCTTCAATGAAAATGGCGTAAAAACTACATCTGTCATGGCGTAAAAACTACATTGAAAGTAGCGTAAAATCAGCATTGAGAATGGCGTAATTTCGCATATCGCGTGATAGAGAGGGACGGCCGTCTATGGATGCACCAAAGAGATTGACCCAAAAGGGATATAGGCCCCGGCTCATAGAGGAGCGCCTCGACACCCTTATGCGGGCGTTTGGCTGTGTGGAGATCAACGGCCCCAAATGGTGCGGCAAGACCTGGACGGCGCTCTCTCGCTCGGCGAGCGTCTCCAGGCTCGATGAGCCTGCGCAGCGTGCGGCGGCAGAGGTCGACCCAAGCCTGGCGCTCATCGGCGATGCGCCACACCTGGTCGATGAATGGCAGGAGGTGCCCGAGGTTTGGGATGCCGCCCGGCGTTTCGTGGACGCGAGCGGCAACGAACGGGGGACACTTTTGCTCACGGGCTCGACCGCGCTCAAAAGCGAGGAGCGCAGCCATGTTCGTCATTCCGGCACGGGTAGGATCGCCCGTCTGTCAATGCGCCCCATGGCCCTGTGTGAGTCGGGCGACGGCGAGCCGC
>CABRLT010000205.1 GCA_902471785.1 uncultured Collinsella sp. | reverse complement strand
CTCGTATATCCGCAGGTACATTGCGTAATACAGACGAACGGTAGGAATTTAGCGGTAAACGGTCGACCAAAAGAAAAGTTAGATGTTATTTTGAACAGACACATTCCTGACCTGCGGAAATGCGTTATCTCAGCTGAAGAATAGTCTGATAACAAAAAATTATTATTGAGAATGAGAATCATCTTTAATACGATATGCAACGAAGGCACAACCTCAACCCCGCACTGCGTCACAATAGAGCGTTAGATGCGAAAACAACTATTTCGAGGATTGGTGGTCAAATGACCCAGGAGACGGTTACGAACGGCACTGAAGCCCTGTTCACTCGCGAAGGCATGCCGCCCGTTAAGGAAATGATCCCGTGTGCCCTTCAGCACGTACTGGCATCGTTTGCCGGCATCATTACCCCGGCGGTCATCATGGCCGGCGTCTACGGCTTTAATAGCCAGCAGAGCACCGACATCATTCAGGTTGCACTCATTCTTTCGGCAATCGACACGGCCCTTCAGGCCTTCGCTCCCTTCCGTCGCATCGGCGGCGGCCTGCCCATCGTCATGGGCGTTTCGTTCGCGTTCCTGCCGGCCCTGCAGGCCATGGGTGCCTCGGGCTTTAGCTTTGGTGCGTTGCTGGGCGGCGAGATCGTCGGCGGCGCCGTCGCGGTCCTCTTTGGTCTGGCCTACAGCAAGATCAAGTGGCTGTTCCCGCCCGTCGTGACCGGTACGGTTATCTTCTCCATCGGCGTTTCGCTGTATCCTACGGCCGTCAAGTATATGGCCGGCGGTATGGGTACGCCGCTGTGGGGCACCCCGCAGGCCTGGTGCGTCGCTCTTATCACCTTCGCCGTGGTCTTTGCGCTCGCCAACTTTGGCAAGGGCACGCTCAAGCTGGGCTCCGTGTTCTTTGGCATGATCGTTGGCATGATCGTCTCCATCCCCTTTGGCATGATCGACTTCTCCAGCGTCGCCACCGCTCAGGTCTTCGCTCTTCCCAAGCTCATGCCCTACGCGCTCGAGTTTGATCCCGAGGTCTGCATTACCCTCGCCGTCGTGTTCCCCATGGTTGCCATCCAGGTTATCGGCGACGTCTCCGCTGCCTGCCTTGGTTCCATCGACCGTATGCCCACCGAGCGCGAGCTCTCCGGCGCTATCGTGTCTCAGGGCCTCACCTCTATGGTCGGCGGCCTGCTGGGCGGTCTTCCCACCAGCGCCCTTGGCCAGAACGTGGGCATCATCTGCTCCAACAAGGTCGTCAACAAATGGGTCTTTGTGATCATCGCGGCCGTCTTTGCCATCGCCGGTCTGTTCCCGCAGCTCTCTGCCATCCTTTCCGCTATCCCGCAGCCCGTCATCGGCGGCGCGACCGTCGGCGTCTTTGGCACCATCACCATGAACGGCGTGCGCATGTTCACCCGCGAGGGCCTCACGCAGCGCACCACCACCATCGTCGGTACCTCCGTCGTCTTTGGCCTGGGTATCTGGATGGCCAGCGGTTGCCTTGCCGGCGAGGGTATGCCCGCCTGGGTGTCCACCGTCATCGGCTCCAATGCCGTAACCCCCACTGCCATCATGGCCATTGTCCTTAACCTGATCCTTCCGCAGACGCCGGTCGTGGCTCAGCACATCGATGCTGCCAAGGACGCTGCTGTGGATCTGGTCCTGCCCGAGAGCAAGAAGTAACCAATTCGGTGCTATTCGCTGGCGGACGCATCGCCTCGTCCGCCGGCGCCATGCGGCGCCAAGCCGCACTTCAAAGGGCTTGTCCCTTTGGTGAAGCGTTGACGGGAGAGGGCCCGTTTCCGGTGTAGGCCGGCGCTTCGCACTTCCGCCATGTCAGAGGTGTCAAACCCCGCCTCTGATGTTGAAGGGAGCATTTATGCTTCTGGTCGCTAACGGTTCCGTCTTTACCCGCAACGCTCAGACTCCGTTCATTCCCAACGGTGCGGTCGCCATTGACGGAGATACGATTGTCGAAGTGGGCCCCGAGCGCGAGCTCAAGGCCAAGTACCCGGATGCCGAGTACGTCGACGCCCAGGGCAACCTCATCATGCCCGGACTTATCAACTGCCACACCCACATCTACTCGGGTCTGGCCCGCGGCCTTGCCATTAAGGGCTGCAACCCCACCAACTTCCTGGAGAATCTTGAGCAGCAGTGGTGGAAGATTGACGACAACCTGACGCTCGACGGCACCAAGGCCAGCGCCTATGCCACGATTCTGGATTCCATCCGCGATGGCGTTACCACGATTTTCGATCACCACGCGAGCTTCTGCGAGATTCCGGGCAGCCTCTTTACCATTAAGGACGCCGCTCAGGAGCTGGGCATGCGTTCGTGCCTGTGCTACGAGGTCTCCGACCGCCGCGGTCAGGAAAAATGTGACCAGGCCATTGCCGAGAACGCCGAGTTTGCCCAGTGGGCCGCCAAGGAGCGTCGCGATAACGACAACCACATGATCGCCGCAATGTTTGGCGGTCACGCCACCTTTACGCTGTCGGACGAGACCATGGATAAGATGGCCGAGGCCAACAACGGCCTGACCGGTTTCCACATCCACGTGTGCGAGGGCATGAACGACGTGTGGGACTCCCGCCTCAACCGCGGCGGCATCAGCCCCGTCGAGCGCCTGCTGCAGCACAACCTGCTCGGTCCCGACACCATGCTCGGCCACTGCATCCATGTGACGCCCGCCGAGATGGATATCGTCAAGGAGTCCGGCACCTGGCTCGTCAACAACCCCGAATCCAATATGGGAAACGCCGTGGGCTGCGCCCCCGTGCTCGAGTTCTTCCGCCGCGGCATCCCCGTGTGCATGGGCACCGACGCCTACACCCACGATATGCTCGAGAGCCTCAAGGTTTTCCTGATCATTCAGCGCCACAACGCCGCTATGCCCAACGTGGGCTGGTGCGAGGCCATGACGATGCTGTTCGAGAACAACGCCAAGATGGCGAGCAAGTACTTCGATCGCAAGCTCGGTGTGCTTGAGCCCGGCGCTGCCGCCGACGTCATCGTAATGGACTACAAGCCCTTTACGCCGCTGAGCGAGGAGAACATCGACGGCCACATGCTCTTTGGCATGATGGGCAAAAACTGCCGCACCACCATCATCAACGGCCGCGTCCTGTACAAGGATCGCGAGTTTGTCGGTATCGATGAGGACAAGATCAACGCGTGGACCATGGCTGAGTCCAAGAAGCTCTGGAGCACGCTCAACGATCGCGCCTACTAATTCACAAGTAGATTCGCGTGCGTC
>CABRLT010000204.1 GCA_902471785.1 uncultured Collinsella sp. | reverse complement strand
GGCCGCCGGCGCTATCGTCGCCTACGCCATGAACATCACCGCGTTCGACCCGCTCGAGAACGGCCTGATGTTCGAGAGGTTCCTGTCCCCGCAGCGTACCGAGATGCCCGATATCGATATGGACTTCGACGATGAGCGGCGCCTCGAGGTCGTGGAGCACGTTCGCCAGCTCTACGGCCCCGAGAAGGTCACCCACGTTATCACCTACTCGACCATCAAGGCCAAGCAGGCCATCAACGATGCCGCGCGCGTTCTGGACTACCCGGTCTACATGGGCCAGCGCCTGTCCAAGATGGTCTCGAGCGACCCCAAGGTCAAGCTCAAGCAGGTGCTCGACAAGCAGCCCGGCAAAGAGGATCTGTTTAACCCCGACTTTGCCGAGGCCTATAAAAAGGACGACGACGCCCGCCGCATCATCGACACGGCGCTCTCGATTGAGGGCCTCACCCGTGGCGAGGGCGTGCACGCGTGCGCCGTTCTGATCTGCCGCGACCCCGTCAACGAGCATGTGCCCACCAAGCTCGATACCAAGGGCGGCGTTGAGATTACCCAGTACGAGGGCCATACCGTTGCCGACATGGGCCTGCTCAAGATGGACTTCCTGGGCCTGCGCACGCTGACGGTTATCTCCAAGGCCAAGGCAAACATCAAAAAGAACTTCGGCATCGACATCAAAGAGGAAGAGATTCCCTTTGACGATCCCGAGATCTTTAAGCTTATGGGTTCCGGCCACACCGCCGGCGTCTTCCAGGTCGAGTCCGCCGGCATGACGGCCACGATCAAGAACATGAAACCCACCGAGTACAAGCACGTCGTGGCATTGATCGCTCTATACCGCCCGGGCCCGCTGGGCGCCGGCATGGTCTCGTCCTACATCAACCGTATGAACGGCAAGGAGCCGGCCGTCTCCTACGACGATCGCCTGGACGACATCCTGGGTGAAACCTACGGCACCATGGTCTACCAGGAGCAGGTTATGCTCATCTCCGTCGAGATGTGCGGCTTCTCCAAGGGCGAATCGGACTCGCGTATCCGTAAGCCCGTGGCTAAGAAAAAGATCAAGCTGCTCACCTCGACGGTGCTCCACTGGGAGGATGGCTCGGACGAGACCACCTACGACCACTGGATGAACGGCGCTATCAAGAACAACTACACGCGCGAGGTCGCCCAGAAGATTTGGGACGATGTTCTCGAGTTCGCGTCCTACGCCTTTAACAAGTCGCACTCCGCCGGCTACGCCATCCTGGTTATGCAGACGGCGTGGCTCAAGGCGCACTATCCGCACGAGTACATGGCGGCCGTTCTGACGTCCTATACGGGCAAGACCGACAAGATCGTTCACTACGTCTCGGCGTGCCGTCATGATGGCATCCCCGTGCTGTCGCCAGATGTCAACGAGTCGGGTACCGAGTTCACGGCTACCAAGGAGGGCGTGCGCTTTGGTCTGGCCGGCATCCGCGGCGTGGGCACTGGCGTGGCGCAGGCGATTATCGCCGAGCGCGAGGCGGGCGGCCCGTTTAAGACACTGCACGACTTTGTCGAGCGCGTGGACTCGAGCCAGGCCAACCGCCGCGTGATCGAATCGCTGATCAAGGCAGGTGCCTTCGACTCCACGGGCTATCCGCGCCGCCAGATGATGCACTTTGTGGACAAGAACAACCCCGAGAACATCATCGATGCCGCGGTAAAGCGCCAGAAGGACCGTGCGAGTGGCCAGACCTCGTTCTTCGATATGTTTGGCGACGTTGAGGGCTCGGGTTTCGAGGTCAGCGTGCCCGATCCGGACGGCCAGGAATGGGACCGCCACCTCAAGCTGAGCCAGGAGAAGGAGGTTCTGGGCATCTATGTCTCGGACCACCCGCTGCGCCCGTTTGAGTATGCGCTCAGCAAAGCGCGCGACTTTTCGTTCTCGCAGATCGACACCGGCTACGAAGTTCAGAATCCTACGGGCGGTACCATCAACCAGGAGATTCCCGAGGGCAAAGCGCTGTGGTGGGCCGGCATGGTCTCGAGCGTGTCCAAGCGCGTGACCAAAAACGGCGACCCCATGGGCATCGTGCAGCTCGAGGACATGGAAGGCGAGGCCACCGTCGTCGTGTTCCCCAAAACCTATAAAGAGGCCGAGGGGTACCTGTACGGCGAGGTCGATCCCGAGACAGGCGCGCAGCTGTCCGACGCGTTTGTGCGCATTAAGGGCAAGCTCGAGCGCTCGGACCGCGGCGACCAGATCATCGCGCAGGAGATCGTGCCGCTGGAGCTCAACGAGGAGAACAACAAGCCCAAGGTGTTTGAGGTCATGGTGCCCAACAGCCGCTTTAGCCAGGGCAATATGGCGCGCCTGGCCACGGTGCTCACCGCTAACCCGGGCGGCGACCGCGTGGAGATCTTTATCGAGCAGGTGGACGGACGCGTGCTGCGCGCCGAGGTGCCTGCCAAGGTCAACGCGCGCTCGATTCCGCTGCTGGCCGAGGCCAAGGCCATCGTGGGTAACCAAGGCAGAGTGACGGTTATCTAAAATGATTTTGCCTGGGTAGCTAATTTGGGACGGGGCTATTTTAGCTACCCTTTGGCTGACGGCGAATGAGTCGGGGTCGGAATGCATCTCAACCGACATATGGGGGTAGCTAAAATAGCCCCGTCCCAAATTAGCTACCCCGGGTGAGATTGGAGGAAGTGATGGCGCAGGGGACGTTTGTGCAGGCGCTCCGGAAAGAGGCGGCGCTGAGCGGCACCTTTATGAAGGGGCGTTCGCTCATGCTCAACGGCGCTGTGCTGTCGATCGAGGACAGCGGCTCGCGCTTCTCCAAAAACGTGACGGTTGAGGGCTCGGTGCGCGGCTCGCGCGGCGACCTGTACAAGACGCACGTGGCGCTTGACATGGACGAGCACGAGGTGATCGACTACGACTGCGATTGCCCCGCTGCCTATCGCTACCCCGGCATGTGCAAGCACGCCATCGCCACGGCGTTGGCGTACCTGGACGCCAGCGGTGCCGAGCCCGTCGAGGGCCTGCGCACGCCGGTCCGCACGTTTACGGCGCAGCCGAAACAGCCCGCGCGCACCGCGCCCAAAGCGCCGGCCGTCAATCCCAACTTTCCCTTTCCGGCGCCCGTCCCCACGAGTCCCAGCCTCATGGCGGCGCTCTCCGATCTTTCGGACGCGCGCATGGATGAGTTGGCGGGCATGCGCCGCAAGCTCGCCGGCACTGTCGACCCCGATGCCCCCAAGGCGGTGTTGGAGCCCTCGCTGGTGCCGTACTACAATCCGCTGTT
>CABRLT010000203.1 GCA_902471785.1 uncultured Collinsella sp. | reverse complement strand
GGCGAGCGCCAGCGCGTGCTGCTTGCTCGCGTGGTGCGCAGCCGATCGACGGGCGTGCTCTATGTGCTGGATGAGCCCTCGATCGGCTTGCATCCTGCCAATGTCGACGGCTTGGTGGGCGTGATGCGCGACCTGGTGGGCGACGGCAACACCGTGGTTGTTGTCGACCACGATACGCGCGTACTGGCGGAAGCCGACTATCTGGTCGAGATGGGCCCCGTCGCCGGAGCAGGCGGCGGTAACGTAATCGCTGCCGGTACAGTAGACGAGGTCGAGCAATTGCAGGGCAGCCGTATCGCGCCGTTTTTGCGCGCCGAGCCCAAGCGCTTGCGTCCGCAAGTGGCTGACGACGAAATGTTCGACCAGGGTCATATCCGTATGGCGACCGATACCATCCATACCGTCAAGCCGCTCGAGGTCGATATCCCGCGCGGCCGTCTCGTTGCGGTGACGGGCGTTTCGGGCTCGGGCAAGACGACGTTGGTGCTCGAGACGCTCATTCCGGCGCTTAAGGCCCAGGCAGCTGGCGAGCGCTTGCCACGCCACGTGCGTTGGGTCGATGCCGAAGGCATTGCCCGTGCCAACCTGATTGACGCCACGCCCATCGGCGCCAACGTTCGCTCGACGGTAGCGACCTATGCCGACATCCATGATGAATTGCGCCGCGCCTTCGCCCGTACGTCCGAGGCCAAGGCAGCCGGCTACAAGGCAGGTGCCTTTAGCTACAACACCGGTGCCTTGCGCTGCCCCACGTGCGATGGCACGGGTTCGATATCGCTCGACGTGCAGTTTTTGCCCGATGTCGAGATCGTTTGCCCGGCATGTCGCGGCTCACGTTATGCAGACGCGGCTTCGCATATCCATCGCGAGGGCAAGGATGGGAGCTTGCTGACGTTGCCGCAGCTCATGGACATGAGCGTGGACGAGGCCATCGATGCCACGGTGGGGCTCAAGAAAGTCCAGGCGCGCTTGCAGACCTTGCATGACCTAGGCTTGGGCTATCTCACGCTCGGTGAGCCCACGCCGGCGCTCTCGGGCGGCGAGGCACAACGCCTTAAGCTCGCGAGCGAGATGGGCCGCGTGCAGGACGATGCCGTGTTCGTATTCGACGAGCCCACGATCGGACTACATCCGCTCGATGTTCAGGTGTTGCTGAGTGTGTTCGACGGCCTTGTTTCCAAGGGCGCCACGGTTATCGTGATCGAACACGATCTCGACCTTATCCGTAACGCCGATTATGTGATCGACATGGGCCCGGGCGGTGGCGACGCCGGCGGGCAAATCGTCTGCGCCGGCACGCCGGCGGATATCGCTGCCTGTCCCAAGAGCGTTACTGGCCGCTACCTATAGACAATGAGGCAAAGGGACAGTCCCTTTGCCTCATTGATGCCTATTTCACGCACTGAACGGAGAGATAGTCGCGGAAGAATGGCAATTCAAATGCGACGAGCCCTCGTCCTCGCTCCCCGATGATGCCGGCGTCTATCATGCGGCGTCGGTAGCGGGAGACCTGCTGCGGCGAACGCCTAAGGCGCTCGACAAGGTCAGCGGTGGTGGACTCTTCCTCGTCATCGAGCATGGCGATGAGGAATCGCTTGTCCTCTGCAGTGAGTTCCCGATAGGTTGCCGCGAGGATTCGGTCGTCCATCTCGTCGCGCGCGATTTTGATTCCCAGGTCAAAGTCGCGTGACGAGATCTCCTTCGAATCGCTTGTGAGATCCCAGGCACGGTAGCCTACGAGTTGCAATAGGAAGGGAAAACCAGAGATCGAGCGAACGGCTCTATCGATTCCCTCAGCATCTGCCAAGCGATCGTTTTCCTGGATCGTGCGAATCAAGGCCTCGCGTACGTCATAGTCGGCAATGCGACCCAGATGATATTGTTGGGCGCGGCGAAGGAACGAGACCGTCTTGTGGTTCAGCAACGTCGAGACGTTGTTGGGAAGTCCCGCCATGAGCAGGGCGACGCGTTTCCCATCGGTCACAAAGTGCTGATACGTCGCTGCGAGCTGAATCATCTCGTCGAGTGTCGGGTCCACCTCGTCAACCGTGACGAGCAGTCCGGTGCCCGCCTCGTTGAGCTGGTCGATGATGTCGCTCATGCGATAACGCCAGGTTGAGGCATCGTGGACACGATTGACCTCGATGCTGCCGAGCGGTGCAATTCCGAGGCCGGTGACTTCGAAGTGGTTGGACGGGTCGATGAGATGGGCTGCGGCGCGTTTCGCCCCGAGCTCGAGTTCCTCAAGCATTCCCGGGAGCGCGGTCGTCTTTACGGCTATCCAGCCGTGGGATTCCGCCCTTGTCGCGAGCGACGACATGAGAGCGGTTTTACCGGTTCCACGCGCGCCTGAGAAGATCGAGGTCAATTCTGGGCGCCTGCGCTGGCTCAAGAAGGCACGGTCCAAATCCCGAATAATCTGTTGTCTGCCAGCGAGATGGGCGGGAACCTCACCAAAACTGGGGGTAAACGGGTTCTCGAGATATTCCACAAGGCTCTCCTTTCACACCGCCGTTTAACTTCATTTTACTTTAGTTAATTCTGATTAAAAGTGAGGCTCTTTATCTAGAACATCAATTGGGCGTGTGTGCCATCGGCGTGGCGCCTGAATGTGATAAAGGGACTGTCCCTTTGTTACATTCCCGGAAAGCCTGTTTGGCGCAGGGCCTCGTAGAGGACGATGGCGGCGCTGTTGGAGAGGTTGAGTGCACTGATGCGGTAGTCGTCCGGGTTGACGAAGTTGCCGCAGATGTCCTGTTGAAGGATGGCCTCGTGGCTGTCCTCGGTATGCCCGAGTGATTCCTCGTGGGCTTCCCATGCCTCGGCGTTATCGAGTGAGTCACAATCGCGCAGCATCGGGATGCGCTCGCAGCGCTCGGGCGCCGCGGCAAGCAGTGGCTCGGGAATGCCCGAGCTCTCGCTGCCAAAGACCAGGTAGTCGCCATCGCGGTAGGTACTCTGCGCATAGGTTCGGCGCGCCTTTTTGGTCAGCAGATGCAGGCGCTCGTCGGCGGGGGAGAGGCCGTTGCGCGCAAGGAAATCCTCCCAGCCGGCATAGGTCGTCACGTCCAAGTTTTGCCAGTAGCCCAGACCGGCGCGACGTACCGTCTTGTCATCGAGCGAAAAGCCCAGTGGCTCCACCAGATGCAGATGGGCGCCGGTGACCACGCAGGTACGGCCGATATTGCCCGTATTGGCCGGAATCTCGGGTGCATACAGCACGATATTGAACATGAATCTCCTTGGCTCAGAACGAAAAACCACCACGAAGG
>CABRLT010000202.1 GCA_902471785.1 uncultured Collinsella sp. | reverse complement strand
TGCTCGAGCTGTTTATCCCGGTCATCATGGCCAACATCATCGATGTGGGCGTGCCTGCGTGTGATATCAACTACATGCTGCTACAGGGTGCGTACATGTTGGTGTGCGCTGCGCTTTCGCTGGTACTGGGCTTGGGTTATGCCCGCACGTCCGCCCGCGTTGCCTCGGGCCTAGGCGCCAACCTGCGCGAGGCCGAGTACAAAAAGATTCAAACGCTCGCCTTTGGCAACCTGGACAACTACGACGCCAGCTCGCTCGTCACCCGCATGACCACGGACATCACCGTTATCAAAAATGCTGTGGGCAACGGCTTTCGCCCTATGGTGCGCGGCCCGGTGACGCTTATCGTCGGCCTTATCTACGCGCTGATGCTGTCGCGCCCGCTCGCCACCGTCTTTGCGATCATCTTGCCCGTGCTGGCAATCGTACTGGGCGTCATCACCTATCGCGTCAGTCCGCTCTACCGCCAACTCCAGACCTCGATGGACCACCTCAACGGCGTGGTACAGGAAGACCTCACCGCCGTGCGTGCCGTCAAGGCCTACGTTCGTACCGAGCACGAGGAGGCCAAGTTCGACGCAGTCAATACCGAGCTTGCGCGCACTGCGACAAAGACCTTTGGCAGCGCGGTGCTCAACCTGCCGGTGTTTCAGCTGTCGATGTACGTGGCTGCGCTCTCCATCCTGTGGATTGGCGGCCGCATGATTCTCGCCGGCAAGCTGGGCGTGGGCTCGCTCACGGGCTTTATGAGCTACGTGCTGCTGATCATGAATTCGCTCATGATGATTTCCAACGTGTTTTTGCTGCTCACGCGCGCTCTTACGAGTGTGGGCCGTATCGCAGAAGTGCTCGATGAAGAGCCCTTTATCGCCAATCCTGCGGGGGACCTCGCGACTGCGGCGCCAACGGACGGCAGTATCGAGTTTCGCGACGTGTCGTTTAAATACCGCGCGGATGCTGCCGAGGATGTGCTCGAGCATATCGACCTTCGCATCGAGAGCGGCTCGACGGTGGGCATCCTCGGCGGCACGGGCTCGGGCAAGAGTTCGCTTGTACAGCTGATTGCGCGCCTGTACGACGCTACTGAGGGCACCGTGCTTGTGGGCGGACACGACGTGCGCGACTACGACCTCGCGACCTTACGCGATGCCGTGGGCATTGTGCTGCAAAAGAATGTGCTGTTTACGGGTACCGTGCGCGAGAACCTGCAGTGGGGCAATCCGCAGGCGTCGGACGATGAGCTCCTCGCGGCTTGCCGCGCGGCGTGCGTGGACGAGTTCCTTGATCGCATCGGCGGGCTGGACGGCGAGTTGGGCCAAGGCGGCGCCGGTGTCTCGGGTGGCCAGAAGCAACGCCTGTGCATCGCGCGCACGCTGCTCAAGCATCCGCGCGTGCTCATTTTTGATGACTCCACCAGCGCGGTCGATATGGCGACCGACGCTAAGATTCGCGAGCACATCGCCCGGATTTCCGATACGACCGTGCTCATCATCGCCCAGCGCATCGCGAGTGTCATGGATGCCGATCGCATTGTGGTGTTGGACGACGGTCGTGTCCACGGCGTGGGCACGCACGAGGAGCTGCTGGCGGGCGACAACATATACCAGGAGATTTATGCCTCGCAGATGGAGTTTGCGGGGAACGTGGACGCCGGCGCCGGCAGCGACGATGGCTGCGCGAATGATCCGTTTTCCTCCGTCCCCGGAGGATCGCCCTTGGAAGGGGGTGAGCGCCATGCCTAAGACCGCAGCCCAAGCACGCCCGGCCGACCTCAAGCGCACCGTGCGCCGCCTGCTCTCCTACATGGGGCATGCCAAGTTCTCGTTGCTCGCGGTGGGCGTGCTCGCCTCCGTCGCCGCCATCGCGAGCCTCGCCGGCACCTACATGGTGCGCCCCATCGTTAACGGTTTGGCTACGGGCGGGGAGGAACTGCTCGCCAAGCAGGTCATCCTGACGGCGATCGTCTACGCCGCGGGCGTGCTCTCGGCCTTGGGCTACTCGCAGATCATGGTGCGCGCGGCCCAACGCGTGGTGTCCGATATTCGCCGCGACCTGTTCGCGCACATCCAGACGCTGCCGCTCAGTTATTTTGACAGCACGCGCTCGGGCGACATCATGAGCTTTTTCACCAACGACGTCGACACCGTCTCCGAGGCGCTTAACAACAGCTTTGCCAACGTGATTCAGGCCGCCATTCAGGTTGTGGGCACCACGGCCATGCTCATCATCCTTAACTGGCAGCTCACGATTATCACGCTCGTGTGCGATGCAGCCATTGTGCTGTATGCGCGCTACTCGGGCGCGCGCTCTAAGCGCTTCTTTGCCGCCCAGCAGGCATCGCTTGGCGACCTGGACGGATATATCGAAGAAATGGTCTCGGGCCAAAAGGTCATCAAGGTCTTTAACCGTGAGGCAGCGAATGTCGCCGGCTTCACCTGCCGCAACGACGAGCTTCGCCGCACCGGCACCGCCGCCGTGAGCTATGCCAACTCCATGGTGCCCATGACCGTCGTGATTGGCTACGTCAACTATGCCATCGTCGCCGTGGCGGGCGGCATGCTCTGCATCAAGGGGCTCGCCGACGTAGGTGCGCTCGCGAGCTACCTGGTCTTTGTGCGCCAGGCCGCCATGCCCATCAACCAGTTTACGCAGCTCGGCAACTTCTTGCTCAACGCGTTGGCCGGTGCCGAGCGCCTGTTTGCGGCTATGGACCTTGAGCCCGAGGTGGACGAGGGCTGCGTGGAGCTGGTGCAGACGGGCGATGCCGCGTGGGCGTGGAAAATTCCCGAGGGCCAGGGCGTGGGCGCGTACGGGCATTTGCATGATGTGGCAGCCGTTGATGAGTCGGGCCGCGCGGTGGCTGCCGACGGCACCGAGCTCACGTGCGGCTTGGTCCCGCTTGCCGGCGACGTGCGCTTCCATGCCGTGGATTTTTCCTACGTGCCGGGCACCCGCGTGCTCACGGACCTCAACCTGTTTGCCAAGCCGGGGCAAAAGATCGCGTTTGTGGGCTCGACGGGCGCCGGAAAGACGACCATCACCAACCTCATCAACCGCTTCTACGAGGTCGATGACGGCGAGATCACGTACGACGGCATCGACGTCAAGCACATTGCCAAGGCCAGCCTGCGCGGGTCGCTCGGCATTGTGCTGCAGGACACGCACCTGTTTAGCGGCACCATTGCACAGAACATCCGCTTTGGCAAGCTCGACGCGACCGACGAGGAGGTGCGTGCCGCTGCCGAGGCAGCCTGCGCCGACTCGTTTATCCGCCGCCTGCCTAGAGGGTACGACACGCCA
>CABRLT010000201.1 GCA_902471785.1 uncultured Collinsella sp. | reverse complement strand
CGGCGCTCTCTCACACCGCTGCTTATTGAATTCTTGAATTATCGGCTTGCACTACCGGCTTCTTCCGTTCTTCACCACACGTTGGTACAGGGAAAAACGTTTGTCCACCTTGGAACTGCAACCCAAAACCCAAGATTTCACCCGTTTGAGAAGGATAACATAGCTACCCCCTTCATCAGGGCTGTTATATGTTTCTTTTTTTATACCATTAGGGCGTTTTTAACAAATCCGCAGGAAATGCGAGCGCGAACAACTACCGTTCACCGATTTGTTTGGTATTTTTCCTTGCCTTTGTACGACGTTCACTCTAGCTGTTATGCCAGCTTTAGCAGGGTAAAGTGCCTCTGAGTAGGCTTTAGGACATGCCTAACGATCTGCCCCAAACTTTACTGGCACCGACGGTGTACGGAGGTCGCCTAAAGGTAGTTTTCTAGGCATGTCCCAAAATCTACCGCATAGGGTGCGCGTGCAAGGGTATCATCTTTCACCGAAAACAGTTTCTAGTGTTAGGGGTTTTCGGTGGAAGATACCGATTTCCGTGAACTTGGACGTCAGCTCCTTACCGAGTTTGGCGGCATTCACCAGCGCGTTTCGCGCTTTGTGGACAAAGCCCTCAGCGGCGAGATGGCTGTAATGCGCGCCCTTATGCTCGCTGGCGGTTCGCTCACGCCGAGCGAACTCGCTGATCGCGCCTGGGTCTCGAACGCCCGCATTGCCAATATCCTACGCGCTCTCGAAGCCAAGGGCTGGGTTGAGCGTGAGCACTCAAAGACCGACCGTCGTCGCGTACACGTCATAGTGACCGACAAGGGATTCCAGGATCTCGAAATCAAACGCCGGGAATTCGAGGACCGCACCGCGGCTTTCCTCGAACAGCTCGGCGAAACAGATACCCAAGAGATGGTGCGTCTTCTAAGGCGTGCCAACGAAATTATCGACCACAATCAAGAAAGGAGAGATGCCGAGTGAGGATTCTCAAGCTCTTTAAAAAGCATGTCCTGGCACTGCTCGCAGCTATCGTACTTATCGTAATCAGCTGCAACGCCGATCTGGCGCTGCCTACCTATATGAGCGACATCGTCGACGTGGGCGTGCAGCAAGGCGGCATCGCCTCGCCCGTGCCCGACACCATTCGCGCCGAATCGCTCGACGACCTCGAACTCTTTATGAGCGCCAAGGACGCCAAAGCTGTGGAGGCCGTGTTTAGTAAGGCGGACAATAACGGCATTCGAACGTACAAGGGCACCGAGGAAGAGCGCGGCGACGGCGACAAGATTGCCGACATCATGAGCCTGCCTGAGACCGTCGTGCTCGCCTTCAACCAGGGCATTGACGCCGACTCCATGGGCGACATGACCGGCGCATCCACCGAGGCAAGCGATGGCGGCGCCGCTCAGGCCACGCCCACCCCCGAGCAGATGGCAGCGATGACGCCCGAGCAGCTCGCCGAGATGCAGCAGAAGGCCGCAGCCGCGCAGAGCATGCAAAAGCAGATCGACGCCGACGGCGGCAAGATCACCATGAAGGGTCTGCGTCTAGGCGTTGAAGGCGGCCTAATCGACCAGGGCAAGCTCGTCGAGGGCGCCAACGAAATGGCGGACAAAATGGGCTCCATGTCGGGCTCCATCGTCACCCAGCGCGCCGTGAGCTATGTACAGGACGAGTACAAGGCACAGGGCATCGACCCCGCCGACGTGCAGAACGCCTATCTGAGCCGCATGGCGACCACGATGTTTGGGCTGTGCCTGGTGTCGCTCGTCGCCACCATCCTGACCGGTGCCGTGGCTTCGCGTACCGCCTGCTCCATCGCCCGCGACCTGCGCCGTGAGACCTTCAATAAGGTTATGCACTTCTCGCCGGCCGAGGTGGGCAAATTTAGCCAGGCCTCGCTCATTACCCGCTGCACCAACGACATTCAGCAGATTCAGATGGCCGCAACTCTGTTTATCCGCATGTGCCTGATGGCCCCCGTCATGGGCATCGTCGCCGTCATGCGCGTCCTGGCCAACCACACCGGCCTTGAGTGGACCATCGCTGTGGCCATCATCGCGGTTTCGGCCGTCGTCGGCGTGCTCATGGGCCTCACCATGCCCAAGTTCAAAAAGATGCAGAGCTTTGTGGACCGTGTGAACCTTACCGCCCGCGAGCTGCTCGACGGCCTGATGCCCATCCGCTCGTTCAACCGCGAGGAACATGAGCTCGAGCGTTTTGACAAGGCTTCGCTCGACCTGATGACCACGCAGCTCTACACCAACCGCGCCATGAGCTTCATGATGCCGCTCATGATGCTCGTCATGAACTGCATCACCGTGCTTATCGTCTGGTTTGGCGCGCAGGGCGTGTCCGACGGCGTGATGCAGGTCGGCAACATGATGGCGTTTATCTCCTACACCATGCAGATCGTCATGGCGTTTATGATCCTCACCATGGTGTCGGTCATTCTGCCCCGTGCCGAGGTCGCAGCCGAGCGCGTGGAAGAGGTCATCACCTGCCCCACGAGCATCAACGACCCTGCCTCGCCCAAACTGCCTGCTGCCAGCGCGCCGCGCGGTGAGCTCACCTTCCGTGACGTAAGCTTCCAGTATCCCGACGCCCGCGCCGATGTCATCAGCGGCGTGAACTTCACCACACATGCCGGTCAGATGCTCGGCATCATTGGCTCCACGGGCTCGGGCAAGTCCACGCTCGTGCAGTTGATTCCGCGCCTGTACGACGTCACGGGCGGCAGCATTTCGCTCGACGGCATCGACGTGCGCGACATGACCCTTTCCGAGCTGCGCCGCCGCATTGGTTATATCCCACAGCAGGGACGCCTGTTCTCGGGCACCGTCGAGAGCAACCTCAAGTTTGCCGGCGACATGGTAAGCGATGACGACATGCACAAGGCGGCATGCATCGCCCAGGCCGAGGACTTTATCGCCGAGCGCGAGGGCGGCTACGACTCCCCCATCAGCCAGGGCGGCTCCAATGTCTCGGGCGGTCAGCGCCAGCGCCTGGCCATCGCCCGCGCCCTGGCCAAGAAGCCCGAAGTCGTGGTGTTCGACGACTCGTTTAGCGCCCTCGACTACAAGACCGACGCGCGCCTGCGCGAGGAGCTGGCCAAAAACGTTACCGACGCCGCACTCGTGGTCGTGGCCCAGCGCATCGCGACCATCATGCACGCCGACCAGATCATTGTGCTCGACGACGGCCACGTGGTGGGCACCGGTACGCACGAGGAGCTGCTGCGCAGCTGCCCGGCGTACCTGGAGATCGCACAGTCGCAGCTTTCCGCCGAGGAGCTGGGGCTTACCCAAGAAGAAATTG
>CABRLT010000200.1 GCA_902471785.1 uncultured Collinsella sp. | reverse complement strand
CGAACAGCCGTTCGTTTATTATCGATGCAGGTTGTTAAGAGGAGGGCTATTCATGGCCAAGAATTCAGGTCCCGTACGTACCGTTCATGCACCCACGACGGGTAAAGAGCGCGAAGAGATGATCGCCACCACCAAGGCCGAGATCGAGAAGAAGTTCGGTCAAGGCTCCATCATGAGGTACGGCGACGGTGGCCCCGAGCTCGAGGTCGAGGCCATCCCTACGGGCGCTCTGGCACTCGATGCCGCTCTGGGTATCGGCGGTGTGCCGCGCGGCCGCATCGTCGAGATTTACGGTCCTGAGTCCTCCGGTAAGACGACGCTTTCGCTTGAGATCCTGGCCGAGGCCCAGGCAATGGGTGGCGTGGTGGCATTTATCGATGCCGAGCACGCGCTCGATCCCACGTATGCCGCGCGCATTGGCGTGGATATCGACGAGGTACTGATTTCCCAGCCTGATACGGGTGAGCAGGCGCTCGAGATTGTTGACATGCTCGTGCGTTCCGGCGCCATCGATGCCATCGTCGTCGACTCCGTCGCCGCGCTGACCCCGCGTGCCGAGATCGAGGGAGAGATCGGCGATACCACGGTCGGTTTGCAAGCTCGCCTGATGAGTCAGGCGCTCCGCAAGCTCGCCGGCTCGCTGTCCAAGTCCAACACGACATGCATCTTCATTAACCAGCTGCGAGAGAAGATCGGCGTCATGTTTGGCAACCCCGAGACCACGACGGGCGGCCGCGCCCTTAAGTTCTTCTCTTCGGTGCGTATCGACATTCGCCGCATCGACAGCATTAAGCTTAAGGATGAGGTTATCGGTAACCGCGTGCGCGCCAAGGTCGTTAAGAACAAGGTGGCAGCTCCGTTCCGTTCTGCTGAGTTCGACATCATGTACGGTACGGGCATCTCTAAGGAGGGCTCGATTCTGGACATGGCTGTCGAGTGCGGCATCTGCAAGAAGATGGGCTCCTGGTTTGCCTATGGCGAGGACAAGCTCGGCAACGGTCGCGAGGCCGCCAAGGCGTTCCTGCGCGAACACCCTGATTGCGCCGACGAGATTGAGCATAAGGTCCGCCTTGCCTGCGGGCTTGAGTTTGACGACGATGCTCCATCCGAGGTCGAGCTGACCGATCAGCCTGCGCCTGAGGAGTTTGACGAGCTTTACGCCATCGATGGTTCCGCCATGCTCGATGATGACGACGAGTAGCGGTTACGCTCATGTCGTATACGGTGACCGAGGCCACGGTCGTCTTTCCCGATAAGAAGGCGGCCTCCTCGTTCTCGAGCGGGTATGCGTCCAAAAAGCCTTGCGCACATATCGATTGTGAGCTTGAGGGCGGTTTTGAGCGGTCCATTTGGATTCCCGTGCGGGTCGCGCGCCTGTATGTCAAAAACCGCCCCGATCTTCCCTGTGATTGGGACAACTTTCGTGAGGCGGTGCAGCTCGTCGAGCGTAAATGTGCACTTACCATGGTGACCGAGATGTTATCGCGCCGCGACCATGCGACGGGCGAGGTCCGTGACAAGCTGGCTCGCTACGGCTTTCACCAGACCGCGATCGATTTCGCCGTCGAGCGCGCCACCGAGTATCGCTTTTTAGACGAGAACCGCTTTTGCTCGTACTTTATCGAGGAGCGCAAGCGGCGCGGTTGGGGACAGCGCAAAATCGAGACCGAGCTCAAGCGCCGTCATGTCGTGCTCGATGACATTCCCGGTTATCCCGAGGATTATTTTGCCGTCGAAGACGATTTGGCGCGTGCGTCAGCCCTGCTCGCCAAGCGGCGTGTTCCAGAGACGCGCGGATTCGAAAAACTGGTTCGGTTTTTGATGGGCAAGGGCTTCTCGTATCATATCGCCGCCGATGCCGTTAAGGCACGTCTCGATACCGAACGCGAGGAATGTGCGGTTTAGGCGTATGCGTTTTGTGGCCCTGCCGCTCACCGTGTTTTAGCCGCCGTGTTGGGGGCATTTATTTGACAGTTGTTGTGGTTCAACGTACGATAAACAGCGTCATTTGCTTTGTGATATGTGCTCATCTGTGATGAGTTTGTTTATATGTTTATCTGTATCCGACCCGCATAAGCTGCGCCCATATTACTCAAATGTCGCGAGCCGTTCGTAAGGACGGTTCGCTTTGTTGTGTAACGAATCCATAAAAAGGAGTGAGCATGCCTATCATCGCAGCGCTCGTTGGCATCGTTTTGGGTGCCATCGCCGCCATTGCCTACATGCGCACCGCCAAGCAGGGCAGTCTTCACGAGGCCGACGAAAAAATCCAGTCGGCACACGCACAGGCTGAGTCCCTGATCGGTGATGCTAAGCGTCAGGCCGAGACCCTCAAAAAAGAGGCTCTGCTCGAGGCTAAAGAGGAGATCATCAAGAACAAGCAGGCCGCTGAGGCCGAGGACAAGCAGCGTAAGAACGAGATTCGTACGCTCGAGAACCGCGTGATGCAGCGCGAGGAATCCCTCGATCGCCGCAACGACGCTCTCGACAAGCGCGAGCATCAGCTGTCCAGCCAGGCCGGTCAGGTCGAGAAGCGCTCCCGTGAGCTCGAGGAGCTCTGCGCAAAGCAGACCTCCGAGCTCGAGCGTATCGCCGACCTTACCCGCGAGGACGCCCACAAGGAGCTCCTCGATAAGGTTCGCGGCGAGGTCACCCACGAGGCCGCCACGATCATTCGCGAGTCCGAGCAGCAGGTTCGCGCCGAGTGCCACAAGACCGCCCAGGAGATTCTGTCTCTGGCGATTCAGCGCTGCGCTGCCGACCACACTGCCGAGGTCACCGTTACCTCCGTGCACATTCCCTCTGATGACCTCAAGGGCCGTATCATCGGTCGCGAGGGTCGCAACATCCGGACCTTCGAGCAGGTTTCCGGCGTCAACCTCGTGATCGACGACACGCCCGAGACCGTCGTTCTTTCGAGCTTCGACCCGGTCCGTCGTGAGACCGCCCGTGTCGCCCTCGAGAACCTAATCGCCGACGGCCGCATTCACCCTGCCCGTATCGAGGAGATGTATCATAAGGCCGCCGACCTGGTTCAGCAGCGCGTGCGCGAGGCTGGCGAGCAGGCTGCCTTCGATACCGGCATCCACGATCTGCACCCCGAGATCGTCAAGACCCTTGGTGCCCTGCGCTACCGTACCTCCTTTGGTCAGAACGTGCTTCAGCATTCCCTCGAGGTCTCTGATCTGTGCGGCGTGATGGCTTCCGAGCTTGGCCTGGACGTTGTGACCGCCAAGCGCGCCGGCCTGCTTCATGACCTGGGCAAGGCAATCGACCACGACGTCGAGGGCCCGCATGCCGTCATCGGCGCCGAACTTGCCCGTCGTTATGGCGAGAAGCCCGCA
>CABRLT010000199.1 GCA_902471785.1 uncultured Collinsella sp. | reverse complement strand
TTTGACGACTTGCAGCTGTTGCGGCATCAAAGTCGAAAGATCCATGGTCTACACGCCCCTCCTTACAAACGTTCCTTCGTGGTTATACGAGCAGCGCGCATGCGCGGCTTGCGCCGATGTCGGATCGACCGCCGTCACGACGCCCGCCTCGAGTTCGCGCAGCCGCTCGGCAATGCCGGTCTCCACGCGATCGAGCAGCACATCGAAGTCCATGTTGCCGCCCTCGCCCGGGAAGCCCTTCTTAAGGCCCGGAATGCGACCGTCGCCGCGCTCTTCCTCGAGCAACTCGGCGCTCGCCGCACCGCGCAGTGCGGGCTTGCCGCCCTTGGTCGAAAAATAGAGCGCCGCGCGGGTATCTAGGCCCAGTGCCCGACGCATGGCCTGCGCGTAGATGAGTGTCTGGGTATGGGGCGGCAGCCAGCGCGGGTCGTCGATGGGGGCCTCGCCCGACTCCTCGTCGCGCACCGTGGGGTCAGCGAGCTTAAACTCCTCGACACCCGAACGATGCTTGTAGTCGATTACCACGGCGCGATTCTCGGCATCCACATCCACGCGGTCGATGCGCCCGCCGAGCGGCCAACCGGCATACTCGACCTGGAGCTCGTTGAACGCAAACTCCAGGTAGCGCGGAGCAAAGAGGGTGAGCGCCTCGGACTCGTAGGCAAGCACGCCCTCCAGTTGGGGCAAAATCTCGGTCACCTGACGCTCCTCCACCGGGGAGAGCGGCACCAGCGGGCCCTCCGTGCCTCGCTTGCCGGCGTGCTCGGCCAACGTCTCGTCAAAGACCTCGTGCAGCAGCTTCTGTGCACGCGGCAGGTTCTCGGGCGTCACGCGCTCCATGCCCTCCTGCGGAAGACGTGCATGCAAGTGCTCCAGCACGTCATGGACAAAGTTGCCCTTCTCCATGTTGCCAAAGCCTGCATCGATGGACTGAGGTTTGACGCGATACGAGACGAACCAGCACAGCGGGCAGGTGGAATAGGCCTCGATCTGCGAGGCGGACGTCAGGCGCGGCACGAGCGGCGCGTCCTCGCCCTCGCCATCGCGACGACGCAGGACCAAATACGGCACGGCCTCGGCACTCAGATGCTGAGGGGCTTCACAGGTCACGCGCTCGCGCTTGAGACCTTCGCCTGCCGCGGGATCGAAGTCCTTTACGATATCACCCTCACCCACGCACTTCGCCTTGTCGGCGCCAGCGGCTTTAGCGTCACCAGCGGTCTTAGCGTCGTCAGCGATCTTAGCGCCGTCAGCCTCGGCATGCGCCCGCAACTCGGTCCACACGGCAGCCGGATAGCACTCGCGCGCCTGGCGATCGTGGGTCACACGGGCGAGCGTAACCGGGCCGCGTGACGCCTGCATCGCGTGGCCAAAGCGCGCGCGCAGCAAGGCCGTGGGCTCAAGCGTCACGCCCTCGCGACCAAGGCTCGCCGTCAGCGTGGCCAGCGGCCCCTCCTCGTGCGAGAGCGGATAGCTGTCCAGATCGACATCGGCAAACAGCACGGCATCGTAGCTGCCGGGGCGCAGAGCTGCCGCATCGGCAAGCGAAGCAAAACGAACCTGAGCACGTGGCGCACGGTCAACCTCGTAGGTCTCGTAATCGTAGGCGGTGCTACGCTTGTCCACCTTGGTGCGAATGCCATCGAGCACGGGCACGGTCGCGGCCTGCGACACGTCGAGCGCGCGGGCGCCATTCATAAGGATGTCGATGGCGTGGCGCAGCAGGGCCACCTCCGCCTGGCGACGGGCTTGGCCATCTAAGCTGCCCAGCGAACGATCGGGCAACGCCTCGGCAACGGCAAGCATGGCCTTGAGCGCCGTCACGGGCTTGTCACGCCACAGCGCCTGGAACACGTCCGAAACCACACACGGCACGTTCTTAAACCAGTTCTCGTCGCTCGCCGCCTTGCGCGCGCCCCTCACCTGACCCTGGACGCTCTGCAGCAGGCTCTTAACGCCCGCGATAGTCTTGCTGCGCGAGAGACGCATATTCTTATCGAAGGTACGGGCATTGACGGCATCAGCGCCCGAAAGCGGACTGTAGATCCAGTCGGTAAGCTCCGGCGCGGGCCACCACTCGGTCTTTGACGCCATACCCTCATCGGCGGCCTTCATGCGCTCAATCAGGCCGGCAAGCGCCGCAAACTGCCTGCCCGCAATGGATTGGGAAAACGCCGTGAACTCAACCGTCTCGGCAGCGATATGACGAGCCGCCAGACGAGAGGCGAGCTCACCGAACAGCTGGGGTGCCCGAGCAGAAACAACGAGCACGCGCACGGGGTCGGCGGGCGTTGCAGTAGTTTTATCGGCCTTGGACTCCTTGTGCGATTTCACCAACTTATCGATGGCGTCCGCATAAGCATGGGCGCGGGCATGGGGGCCGGCGACCTCAATAAAGGCAGGCTGAGCGGCGGTCCCGCAAGCAGCATCAGACGCGACGGCGTCCTCCTCCAGCGGCGCGGCCTCAAACAGCACACCGCGGGCATCAAATGCCGCGGCAAGCTCCTCGCGCATCGCCGCCTGCTCGCGGGCAAGCAGCACGACAACATCTCCCCCATTGTTCGCCACGGCAGACAGCAGCTCGAGCAGACCGTGCGTAAACGACGTGATACCGCGCACGCATACGGCGCGGGTGCAAGCCGGCAGGCTATCGGCCAGGGCACCGGCCATAATGTCGGCCGCTTCACAGGGCTCGACCATATCTCGACGGTCCAAACCGCCCGCGTAGGCGCGCAAAAGCTCGAACACACGAGCCTCGGCATCGCTTTTTGGCTCCGGCTGGCAGTTGTCGCCACGGCATCGTTCGGCACCCGTCCCCGCCACACCCGGCAACACGTCGCGGGCCATGCGCGCGAGCATGCGCACTGTACCCTGGCTGCGTGAGAGCGGCTGTAGGTCGGCATCATCAAGACGCGTGACCATGTCCGAGAACAGCATCTGGCGTTGCAGGTTGTCGACGAAACCGCGCCCGTCACCCAATAGCTCCCAAAGCGAACGAAGCCACGATGTAGGCGTCTTGTAGTCGATACCCAGTGAAACCCCGGCTTCCGCCACATCATGACGGCACAGGTCGAGCTCGGCAAACGTAGGTGCCAGCAGCACGGCACGCCCGTGGCGGGCAATAAGGTCGGCAAGCAACGCCGACTCGGCATCGCTCAAATCCGTGCCGGCATTGGTGGTATAGATTCGAACAGGCATGGTCCTCCGCTCAAACTGTTCGCAATAATCAATGTATCCATCCTACCCGCCCAAACGGACAGATTTGCCCCACGCCAACAGATTTGATCCCTTGGGGACGGAGGAAAACGGATCATCGAGGGGGTCAGTCTAACCCGGTGATCCGTTTTCC
>CABRLT010000198.1 GCA_902471785.1 uncultured Collinsella sp. | reverse complement strand
GGCATGCTCAATGCGATGATTTGGGCGCTTGCCTGTTTTGGCGTCGTCGCTGCCGATATTGCCCTGAGCGTTGTTTTGTTCTCCGCCCTCGGTGTCGCATCGGGGTTCATGGGTTTTTCGATCGACGACCTCGATATTCAATTGCTTCAGGCTGCCGCGCAGACGGCGTCGTTTTTGATGGCGCTGCTGTGGTGGCGTTATCTGTGGCCGCGTTCGTTTATGGCACGCCGGCAAAGCGAGCACCCGCTCGGCGGGGGAGCGCGTGGGGCGTGGAAACGCATCGCCTGCGTTATCGTGATCGGCCTGGCCCTGCAGGTGGTTGTTGGCTACGTGACCGACGCCGTGCTGTCGTTGCTGCCCGAGGCCGCGGCCGACTACAGCGAGCTCGTCGAGGAGACGGGCTTGGGCGATACCAGCTACCTCGCCGTCCTCACTACGGTGCTCGGCGCCCCCTTTTGCGAGGAGCTGCTGGTGCGCGGCATCATTTTTGAGTTTTCGCTCCGAGCGTTTAACCCGCAGTGCCGTCCGCTCTGGAAGCGTCATCGCCGCGTGCAGGCGCAGAGCGGCGCTATGGTGCCCTGGGCGGCCCCGAGCACCTGGAGTATTGCCGCGGCAATTGTGCTGCAGGCGGCGGTCTTTGGTTTTATGCACATGAACTGGGTGCAGGGCTGCTATGCGGGAGCCGCCGGCCTCATCTTTGGCTGGGTGCTCGTGACGACCGGAAAACTCCGCTACACGATCCTGCTGCACTTTGCCTTTAACGCCGGATCGTATCTCATGGCGTTGCTCTGGTTTGTGAACACGCCGCTCGACGTGGTCATCACGGTCGCCATCGCCGGCGTCATGCACACTTGCACTAGTTGCGGCGTCCGCCCCCGTTGGCGCCCTGGCGACCCTGCGCCGCACGGTTACGCCCCGCAGTGTTCTGCGCGCGCGACATACCGCCATGTCCCTTGCTGCCCTTGGGCCCCTTGCCGGCACCACCGTGCGGTTTGCCGCCCTTCTTGCCGGTACCGTGTCCGCCACTGGCAGATGTTTCGCCCGGACGCGGGGGCACGGGGCGGATCAGGCAATGCTTGGTGTAGCCGATCAAGTCGCGCCGGCCCGCCTTCTCCAGTGCCTCGCGCACAAGCTTGTAGTTCTCGGGCTTGCGATACTGGATGAGCGCGCGCTGCATGGCCTTCTCGTGCGGGTCGCGTGCCACGTAGATCGGTTGCATGGTGCGCGGATCTACGCCGGTGTAGTACATGCAGGTCGACATGGTGGACGGGGTGGGGTAGAAGTCCTGCACCTGCTCGGGCATGTAGCCCATATCGCGCACGGCCTCGGCAAGGTCTACGGCTTCCTTCATCGTCGAGCCGGGATGGCTCGAGATCAGATACGGCACCACATACTGCTTGAGTCCGTACTCGTGGTTCAGGCGCTCAAATTTGCGGCAGAACGAGTCGTAGACAGCGCGGCTCGGCTTGCCCATTACGGACAGTACCGCGTCGCTCACGTGCTCGGGTGCCACGCGCAGCTGGCCCGAGACATGGTGCTCCAGCAGCTCGCGCAAAAACTCGTCCGAGGCATCGGCCATGGTGTAATCGAAGCGGATGCCGCTGCGCACAAAGACCTTCTTGACGCCCGGCAGCTGGCGCAGGTCGCGCAGCAGCTGCGTGTAGCCGCTCTCGTCGACCACCATGTTCTTGCATACGCTCGGCCACAGACAGCGCTTGTTCTTGCATACGCCATGCTTGAGCTGCTTGTCGCAGGCCGGGCGGCTAAAGTTGGCCGTCGGTCCGCCCACGTCGTTGATGTAGCCCTTAAACTCCGGGTCGTGCGTGAGCAGCTCGGCCTCGCGCATGATCGAGTCGTGGCTGCGCATTTGCAGCACGCGGCCCTGGTGGAAGGTCAGCGCACAAAACGAGCACTCACCAAAGCACCCGCGGTTGGAGCTGATTGAAAACTTGATCTCGGCAAAGGCCGGCACGCCGCCCGCTGCGTCGTAATCGGGATGCCAATCGCGTGCGTAGGGGAGTTCGGCCACCTCGTCCATCTCGTCGGTGGTGAGCGTCGCCGATGGCGGGTTCTGCACCACATAGACGCTGTTGGGGTAGGGCTCTACCAGGCGGTGTCCGGTGATGGGGTCCATATTCTGCTGCTGCACATTGAAGCTGCGTGCGTAGTTGAGCTTGTCGGCGGTAAGGTCGTCCCAGCTGGACAGCAGGTCGTAGTCGTAGACCTCGTCGAGCGAACCCGTGCGGTAGACGGTGCCGTTGATATAGGTGATCTGATCGACGGGCAGTCCCGCGTCGAGCGCGTCGGCGATCTCGACAATCGCGTGCTCGCCCATGCCGCCCGAGTCGAGCAGCACCGAGCGCTTGAGCTTGTCCTGCCAGTAGTCGTAGTGAGCCAGGCGGCGCAGGCTTGCCTCGATGCCGCCGATGATGATGGGAGCGTCCTTGAACGTCTGACGGATGAGGTTGCCGTAGACCGTGACGGCACGATTGGGGCGGTGCCCCTCCTCGCCACCGGGGGTATAGGCGTCGGTATGGCGACGGTGCTTGGTCACCGAATAGTGGTTGACCATGGAGTCCATGTTGCCGGCGCTGACCAAAAAGCCCAGGCGCGGCTCACCGAGCACCGTGATGCTGGCGGGGTCGGTCCAGTCGGGCTGGCAGATGATGCGTCGGTCCAGTCGGGCTGGCAGATGATGCCCACTTTGTAGCCGTGCGCGTCGAGTACGCGGCTGACGATGGCCATGCCAAAGCTGGGGTGGTCCACGTAGGCGTCGCCGCAGATGTAGACAAAGTCGCACTGGTCCCAGCCGCGCGCATCCATGTCGGCGCGGCTGACGGGGAGGAACTTATCGCGGCCCGGGCGCCAGGGACGGGTGGGCGTCGCTTGGGAATGCTTGGTGCGGGCGACCGTGGCCTGCGCCTTACCGCTGCGCTTTTGCTGCTGGCCCTGTTTGCCCTGCTGACTGCGCTGGTTGTTCTGAGCGTGCTGAGGCTTTTTTGCCACGATCCCTCCCGGTGTTTGTATGCTGCACGTAATTGTAACCAGTCTTTTTGGGACGGGGCTAAAAAGACTGGTGGAGTACATGGGCTGGCGGATCGGCGTGTCGATGCGGGTGCCGTTTGTTTCCAGACTGTGTATCCCCGTGTCGAAGGGGCCGTCTCGCGCGCACGCCATGTTGTCAATGGGTTACAGTATGAACGGCGGCTATGTTTCCGCCAACGCACGAGAGAGTCGTCAACAAGGAGGATGCACGACGATGCAGCGTGCCAAACAGATATCGGAGTCTATTGAGCTGGGCATCATCTTGGCGCTCGCCGGTGGCTTTATGGACGTGTATTCGTACATTGGGCGCGACCATGTTTTCGCCAACGCGCAGAC
>CABRLT010000197.1 GCA_902471785.1 uncultured Collinsella sp. | reverse complement strand
ACGTGAGCCAGCAATACGGCACCGCCGGCATCGAGAGCGTCATGAACGATACGCTCACCGGCTCCAAGGATTACTCCAGCTGGAACAACGCCATCGCGTCGCTCGCGGGACAGACCCAGCCGGGCAATACCGCCAAGCTCACCATCGACTCGCGCATCCAGACGGCTGCCGAGCAGGCGCTCAAGGGCTTTAAGGGCGCTGTGGTGGTCATGGATCCGCGCACCGGTGCGGTCCTTGCGTGTGCGAGCTCGCCCACCTACGACAACACCAACATCGATGCGCTGCTCCAGTCGGGCGGCGGCGAGGACGGCTCCATGTACGATCGTGCCATGGACGCGCTGTACACCCCGGGCTCGACCTTTAAGGTCGTCACACTCTCCGCGGCGCTCGAAACCGGCACCGCCAGCCTTACCAGCACGTACCAGGCGCCCGGCTCCATGGACATCGGCAACGCGCCGGTCACCAACTCTGCCAACGAGAGCTACGGCACCATCAGCCTGCAGCAGGCCTTCGCCGTGTCGTCCAACGTCGTCTTTGGCCAGGTGGCCAACGAGGTCGGTGCCAGCTCGCTCGTCCAGTTTGCCAATGCCTTTGGCTACGGTCAAAAGCTCGGTCAGGATCTGACCACCGCGGCTTCCATCATGGCCGACCCGTCGCTTATGACCGAGTGGGAGACCGCTTGGGCAGGCGCCGGCCAGCCCGTCGGCATGGACCACACGCCTGGCCCGCAGACCACCGTTATGCAGAATTGCGTGATCGCTGCCGCTATCGCCAACAGCGGCGTGGTCATGGACCCGTTCTTTGTGTCACAGATACTCGCCCCGGACGGGACCGTGGTTAAGACCACGCAGTCCCGCTCGCTGGGCCAGGCTGTCAGCTCTGCCACGGCCGACCAGGTTAAGCAGGCCATGCTCGCCGTCGTCCAGTCCGGTACCGGCACCGATGCCCAGATTCCGGGCGTCAAGGTTGCCGGCAAGACCGGTTCGGCCGAGACCGGCGGCACCAACGTCAACTCGATGTTCGTTGGCTTTGCACCTTACGATTCACCCACGGTCGCCATCTCGGTGGCCTTGGAGGATTACGACAAGCATGACGTCAAGGCCGCCAAGATCGCCGGTATCGTCCTGACCGCGGCGCTTGCCGCACAGGGAGCGTGATGCCCATGATCGAATCGGACACCCGAGGCGCGCCGCGGCCTAAGAGTTAGCGGCAACGCGCCACACGGCCCCAGCGGCCACATCGTAGGTACTACACACATCGTTGAGCGAATAGTTATGTTAGGAGCAGGAATGGAACAGAGGGTCCTCGGGGGAAGATACCTCCTCAAGGATAAGGTGGGAACGGGCGGTATGGCGACCGTCTTCCGTGCACAGGATCAGGTCCTCGACCGCACGGTAGCCGTCAAGATCATGCTGCCGCAGTATGCTGGCGACGCAACCTTCGCCGCACGCTTTAAGCAGGAGGCCCAGGCAGCAGCCGGCCTGTCCTCCCCCTATATCGTGGGCGTCTACGATTGGGGCAAGGACGGCGACACCTATTACATCGTCATGGAGTACCTGCGCGGCACCGACCTTAAGAGCGGCATCAAGAGCCACGGCGCCCTCGACCCCAAGAAGGTCGCCCAGATCGGCTCGCAGATCAGCTCTGCGCTTTCGGTCGCCCACAAGCACGAGATCATCCACCGCGACATTAAGCCGCAGAACATCATGGTGCTGCCCGACGGCAACATCAAGGTGATGGACTTTGGCATCGCGCGCGCCAAGAACAGCCACCTCACGCAAGACAACAACGTGCTGGGAACCGCCCACTACGTCAGCCCCGAGCAGACCCGCGGTCAGGACCTCGGCCCCACCTCGGATATCTACTCGCTGGGCGTCGTGATGTACGAGTGCGCCACCGGCCGCGTTCCCTTTGACGGTGACGACGCTATCTCGGTCGCACTCAAGCAGGTCAACGAGCTGCCTATTCCGCCGAGCCAGATCAACTCCGGTGTCGACGCCGACCTTGAGCGCATCATCCTCAAGTGCATGGAGAAGGACCCGGCAAACCGCTTCCAGACGGCCGACGAGCTGCGCCAGGTGCTCAACAGCTACCTGTCCGGCCGTGCCGTCAACGTCTCGGAGCCCACGCGCATCATTGGTGCCGCCGGCGACCTGGGTGCCACCAAGACCCGTGAGCTTTCCGACTCAACGCGCGCTATGGTTCGTCCCGTCTCGGGCGTGAGCGGTCAGAATACCGCCCGTAGCGCTGTCTCGGGCTCCACGGGCTCCTACGAGGTCGAGAAGCCTAAGTCCAACAAGAACAAGATCATCGCCGCCGTGATTGCCGCCGTCGCCGTAATTGGCGTTGTAGTGGCCTTTGCCACGGGCATGTTCAGTGGCGAACAGGTCACGGTGCCCGACGTGCTGGGCAAGGACCAGGAAACCGCTATTGAGCTGATCAAGGAAGCAGGCCTTGAGGTTGGCACCGTCGACCAGAGCTACAACGACGATGTCGACGAGGGAAAGGTCGCCGAGCAGACCCCCAACGGCAACACCAAGAAGGCCAAGGGCACAAGGGTGAACCTGGTAATCTCCAAGGGCCCCAAGCCCTCCGAGAAGGTTGAGGTTCCGCAGCTCGTCGGCCTGACCAAGGACCAGGCCGAGGCCGCACTGGCAAGCGTGGGCCTGAAGGGCAGCGCTTCGGAGGAAGCCAATGAGGCCGAAGAGGGCCAGGTCTTTGATCAGAGCACTGCTGCCGGCAAAGAGGTCGAGAAGGGCACGACCATCTCGTACAAGGTCTCTGGCGGCCCGGACACCACCTCTGTGCCCGATCTGACCGACATGACCGAGGCCCAGGCGCGCAACGCTCTCGACATGGCTGGCTTTGGCGTCGACGTGAGCTACCAGGAAAACGACTCGGTTACCGAGGGCACCGTAATTAGCTGGAACCCCAGCGGCAAGCAGAAGCCCGGTGCCACGATCACCGTCGTCATCGCCAAGAAGTCCGGCAAGGCCAGCGTCCCGGGCAACCTGTACGGCAAGAGCATCTCCGCCGCCGTCACCGCGCTCAACAACGCCGGTTTCTATAACATTGGCTTCTGTGACCAAAACGGCAATCCCGTAAGCGGTAACGAGGATGCCACCGTTACGGGCGTCTCCCCCACTGGCAAGCAGTCCACCGACAGCACGATTACGCTGACGGTCGCACTTTCTGGTTCGGGCTCGGGCTCGGGCACGAGCACGGGCGACGATTCCGGTACGACCAACTAGTCGCCACCCCACCGCTCATCGCGGCTTTCGCCGCAAACATATTCGCTCACAGGCGCCCGCTTGCTCCCCCAGTAAGCGGGCGCTTTCTTTATCTGAAGCAGCGAATACTACGGCATGCCTTAAACCAAAAG
>CABRLT010000196.1 GCA_902471785.1 uncultured Collinsella sp. | reverse complement strand
CGCGTGCGGATGCCCATTACGACCCACCGCCCAGGGCACCCGCCAGCGTGGTGACATCGACGGTAAGTGGGATGGAACCGCCGCCGGGCAGCGGAATCTCCGCAAGCGTGAACGTCGTGCCGCTGATGGTGCGCTCGACTTGATATTCCAGCGCTTCGCAAAGCGCCTTGGGATCGGTCACGCCCAACGGAATACTTCGCAGCTTGTCTTGCGCTTGAGAGAAACCGGCAATGTCAGACCCCGGACTCTTAATGACGTTGGCGGAATCGGTCAGCACCGGCTTTCGCAGGCGCAAGTCGCACGGTTCCAAACCCAGCGCCGCCACGGACGCCGAAACGGTATCGCCGAGCCACGATGCAATGGAGCCCAACGCGCCGTTGCCCCCTCCTAGGCCCTTAATCATCTCGTCCATAAGTTCGTCGGCCGAACCTTGGATGTCTCCGTATCCCACAAGCAGCCGCCCCCAAACATCCATGACGCCGTCGAGCACACCGGCAACGCCGCCCGAGCGTTCCTTCAATGTCGAGAAAAATCGCGAAAGCACGTTGTTTTGCGCCGTCGCCTCATCGGGCGCCAGCACCGCGGCAGAGATGGCACCGCGATCGCCAAGCCTGACTGCCGTGTTAAACGAAGAGTTGAGTTCATCGGGGCTCGAGATGGCACCCGAAACCGCAAAGGCAACCACGCCGTTGCGACCGGGCGGAGCGATACGCGGACGCTCGCCCGAAAGCGCTTTAATGGCCTGGTCAAACGCATTGCCCGCACGGTCGGCTTCGTCCTCGGTCTGACGCTCGAGCTCGAGCTCCTTGTTGCGACAGTCGACGTAGTCCTCCAGGGCGTCTTTAAACTTGTCAAAGTGATACTCGAAGCCGTTTTCGATAGAGGTTGAAGGCGCCGCAACGGCACCAAGCGACAAAACGCCAAAATGGCATTTGCTGCATTTATCCTGTCCATCGTAATCGGCAACCGAAGCAAATCCGCTCGGCGTCCCTTTCTTATAGTTAGGGCAGGTCGTCCCGTAATGCAGATACGCCTTGTCATCGTTCACGCTAGTCGGCCACACCGCATCGGTATAGAGTTCCGTCGCCCGAACCTCATCAGAGTTGCGCGGCAGCAGCGGAATATAGGAGGAGACCCTGTCTCCGTTCTCGGTTATATGTGCCCGATCGACCTCCGCGCTCGCATAGGTATAAAACGCCTTACGCGCCGCAGACTCTGCCTTCATCTCGACACTCGAGCCGTGGGGCTTCTCATTTGTCAGACGCCAATGGTAGTAGTCCTTCGCGCGATCAAGGGCAACTTGGGGCTCCCACGTAACGCTCGATGAGTAATGCGGATTTTGAACACCGGAGAGATCCGTTAGGCTTTTCGCACGCTCCCACATGCAAGAACAGCTGCCGACCGAGCCCTTGTCAGACCCACCACAATCCACCAGCCAAGCACGCTCTTTAGCCTTCGCCGTGTCCTCAGAAGCCTTCCGCAGCTCCTCGGCCGCACCCTCTAAATCATCTGATGTGTCTTTAATGGTATCGGTCGAGATCTCGGACCCCTCGAGCGCAGCGAAGTCCGACTCGGATGTCCTGGGCACGGCAAGCGCCGTACCGGTATAGGTCACACTATCGGTATCCTGCGCCGACACCGCCTGCGTGGCACGCGCGGCGATCAGATACGGCAGAGCCGTCTCGATTATCTGTAAGCCTTCCGATGCGCTTTTGGCAAACTTGTTGCGCGTTTTAATGATCTCAATCCCGGTGTCGACCATATTGCCGGCAACTGGTTCGGCACCCGGGATGAGGATGGCGACCAGGCCCGTCCCGATCGTGGCAAACCCCGCTAGGCCCAAACTCAAAATGCTCGCATCCACCACCGTGGCAGCCGTGTGATAGGACGACACTACGTTGGCACCCGCCAGCGCGCCGCTATCGGCCGCCACCTGGGTATCCCCGGCACGCGACATGCTCCATATCGCCGCGGTCGACGAAAACAACAACGTGAGCACCACTAGGATGACCACGGCAGAAGAAAGCGTGGTGTAGGCACCGTCTTCGATAAACAGGTCGATACCGGCGCGGCCCATAAAGCCGCCTCGTTTGCGATGGCAGCTCGGACGGCGCGTCAAAACGCATCTAGACCAGAAACGCTTAATCCCATGCAGCAATCCACGAATCATAATCTCCCTCCAGCCATTCGGGACGCGATTGATACGAGACATCGACCTTGAGCTCAACGTAGCCGCCCTCGGCGGTACCACCCATAGCCTGCGCAAACGCACCGATCACAGGCAACGGCTTGACCTCGCCGGAAACGGACACGGACGAGACGCCACCCGCACCGGCCCGGCCAAGCTCGATATCCCACGACAACGGCCCGCCGGCATGAAAGATCGAAACGTTGGGCACTGCGGCAAGCCGGCGGCGGGTGAACTCCTTAAGATCGTCGTCCTCCGCCGTCGTCGTGGTCATGAGCCGCGCGGTCTCGGCGGCGGCAGACTCCATGACCGCGCGCGTATAAAGCAGGCACACCGGTTGCAGTGCGAGAAGGATGAGCGTCAGAAACGTCGGCAGCAAAAAAGCGGCCTCGACCGTAGACTGCGCCCGGTCCTCGCGCGCGATATCAATACAACGCGATGTCCTTAGCGCCCGCAGCGGCGTCGATAACCGACGTCGAGGCAACGCCATGGGATGCCGCCCGCTCAACCAGCGCCGCCAAGCGTCCATCGGTGCCAGCACGCCAAAGTCCCGCAATCGCCAGCACGATCGATAGCAGCGCCACCGTGACGATGGCGTATTCCACAGTCGCTTGGGCAACCTCTTCACGCAGAACGCCATGCATTTCACGATCCCTCCTTTGAGCTTATTGTTTGCGGGACCAGGCGCACCGCGCGCAGACGACACGAAGCATCGCCGGTATCCGCGGCAACCGTCACCATATCGACCCAGCCGCGCCCATCGCGCACGATGGCGCCCCATACGTTGCCCTTAATATCGAGATAGCCGCTCAGGGCGAGCTGGGCCGTTGGCACCTCGCGGTAGGCGCGTAACATATCCGCCGCTGCCTCGGTCATCGGTCGGTCCTCGGACCATGCAAGCCGGACCGCAATCGCGTTGTCCTCAGGCAAATCCGTCGCAGTGCCAGACCGCTTGTCGAGCGTCCGCAGAAAGGTTTGCGCCGTGACAGCGACATCCGAATCGTCCGCATCTCGCATCTCATCTTTTTGAGACGCCACCGCCGAATCTGAGCCCGAATCGAAGGCGGCCCCAGGACGCTGCTGCTGCGCGGCGTTAAGCCCCCAAAGCACCGCCGCTATCGCCACGGTCAGGCAAGCAAACACCAGCAGCACCCCGATGGGGCGCTCGCCCTCTACAGGCTGTTGATGCCCTCGCTGAT
>CABRLT010000195.1 GCA_902471785.1 uncultured Collinsella sp. | reverse complement strand
GGGGGGCCTTTTTGCTTCGGTCAAATGAAAATACTTTAGTTAGTTAAAGAAAAACGTTTTATCAGACGCGTACGGGGAGTACAATCTCGTGCATGCGAATCGACGTGCCATCGACTTTGATGCTGTTCGCGTGTCCCGTCCGGCTCTACGCTCTGGGCGTGCGACGTTGCGACGCGGCCGGCCTCGGTCCTTGCGTACGGGTTCGCGAGTATGCAACTGTGTATGTAAGGAGCGACATATGACTGTCGAGAAGAAGGGTATCGATTGGGGTAGCCTCGGCTTTGGCTACATGAAGACCGATTACAGCTACGAGGCCCATTGGAAGGATGGCGAGTGGGACGAGGGCGGCCTGACCACCGACCACACCCTGCATGTCTCCGAGTGCGGTGGCATCTTCCATTACTGCCAGGAGGTCTTTGAGGGCCTGAAGGCCTACACCGCCGAGGACGGCAGCATCGTCTGCTTCCGTCCCGATATGAACGCCGAGCGTATGTACAACTCTGCGCAGCGCCTCGAGATGCCCCCGTTCCCCAAGGACAAGTTCGTTGAGGCCGTCAAGCAGGTCGTTTCTGCCAACGCCGCCTGGGTTCCGCCCTTCGGTTCCGGCGCGACCCTGTACGTGCGTCCGTTTATGATCGGCTCCGGTGACGTGATCGGCGTGGCTCCCGCTCCTGAGTACACGTTCCGTATTCTCGTGACCCCGGTCGGTCCGTACTTTAAGGGTGGCCTCAAGCCCGTCAAGCTGCGCGTTTCCGAGTATGACCGTGCCGCACCGCACGGTACCGGCAACATCAAGGCCGGCCTGAACTACGCCATGTCCCTTAAGCCCACGATGGAGGCCCATCGCGAGGGCTATGCCGAGAACCTGTATCTCGACTCCGAGTCCCGCACCTATGTCGAGGAGACCGGTGGCGCCAACGTCCTGTTCGTGAAAGAGGATGGCACGCTCGTCGTTCCGCAGTCGCACACCGACTCCATCCTGCCCTCCATCACCCGTCGTTCGCTCGTTCAGGTCGCTCAGGACCTGGGCATGACCGTTGACCAGCGCCCCGTCGAGTGGGCCGAGGTCAAGGCCGGCACCTTTGTGGAGTGCGGCCTGTGCGGCACCGCTGCCGTCATCTCTCCGGTTGGCGAAATCGACAACAAGGTTTACGGCGCCGACGAGACCGTGACCTTCCCGGCTGGATATACCGAGATCGGCCCTGTGATGAAGAAGCTCCGCGAGACCCTGACTGGTATCCAGTCTGGTGCTGTCGAGGACAAGCACAACTGGGTTTACACCGTCGCGTAATTTGTCTTACCTATCCGGGCAGAGAACAAGTTCCCTCCCGGCGCGTCCTCGGACATGCAAGAAGCCCTCGCTGCGCACTTCGTGCGGCGAGGGCTTCTTGCGTCCTGCGGAGTGCGCCGGGAGGGAACTTGTTCTCTGCCCTGCGGGTTCGGCGATGTCACAACGGGCAATGATTAATCTGAATAAAGATGGTGCGCGGCCTTTTAGGCTGCGCTTTTGCTTTGCTTCGCGCCATGTGGGGGCGGTGGCGACGTGCATTTTTGCGAGTATTCTGCAATCGAAGGCCCCTGCATACCGGCTTCGGGCAAAAAATCGGGATTTCTTGATGTTTTCTACGAATGATGGGTGGGGTTACGGGCTGACAGCGTTTGATTTGCAGGGATATTCGCGGTCTTTGGCATTTGTCGTGGCGCCCGAAGCCCTTGGTTATGTTGAATACTCCTAAAAATGCACGACGCTTAGAGGGGGACCTTCGCGAAAAAGGAAACCGCCCCGTCGAAGTATGCATTCGACGGGGCGGTTTACGCATTTGGCCGATTAAGGATGCGCTGTCAAACTACTAGAACTTGACGGTCGGGGCCTGGCGGGCTGCTTCAGCGGCCTCGAAGCCCTGGCGCTCCTTAAACTGGAAGATGCCGGCAAAGATGACAGCCGGGAACGTCTGGATGGCGTTGTTGTAGCTGAGCACGCAGTCGTTGTAGCTCTGGCGTGCATAGCTAATCTTGTTCTCGGTGTCCTCGAGCGATGCCTGCAGCTGCGTAAAGTTGGTGTTTGCCTTAAGATCGGGATAGGCCTCGGCCACAGCGAAGAGCTGGCGCAGTGCGCCGGTCAGCACGTTGTCGGCTTCCATCTTGGCCTCGGGCGTGGTGGCCTTGACGGCGGTGTTACGCGCGCTGATCACGGCGGAGAGCGTCTCCTGCTCGTGCTTGGCGTAGCCCTTGACGGTTTCGACCAGGTTGGGGATCAGGTCGTTACGGCGCTGCAGCTGCGTATCGATGTTCTGCCAGGCGTTATCGATGCGGTTACGCTTGGTGACCATGTTGTTGTAGATGCCGGCGATGGCGCAGACAATCACAATGACAACAACGATGCCGATGATGACGGTAATCATGATGTCTCCGTTTCGAATGGCCGCGGCGGCATGCGCCAGCTGCCGTTGGTATAACGCTACTAGTATACCCGCAACGTTTTGCCGTGCCGAACTTTCCGGTAAGCGTTATGTTTTCGGTAGGGTTGGCACCGGGGCAAAGCGCGCGAGGTACAGGTGTAAGATATGCGACAGAGTGACGAGTGTTGTCTTTGCCCTGAGGATGGCGATACCAGTGGACCTTCGCATCAAGAAAACCTACCGCGCCCTGTTCGATGCCTTTACCGAGCTTCTCGAGGAGCATCGTTTTGAGGACCTGACGGTTGCCATGCTGTGCGACCGCGCCATGATTCGCCGCACGACGTTCTACAAGCACTTTCGCGACAAGAACGATTACTTTGCCTTTTATATCGATGAGCTCATGTCGGGCTTGCCGCAAAAACAGCCCGATGAGGCCGGCGCAGTGTCTGCCGAGGACGTGCGCGCGCTTCGGCACGCGATTTTGGACGATGCCATGGATTTGATTCTGGCGCACGAGCAGCTCATGGATAACATTTTGGCAAGCAGCATGTCGGGCATGTTGACCAACGTTATTTGCGACCGCATTGCCCGCTCCATCCGCGAGCGTGTGATGAACGTGCTTGCCGAGGATGCCCTGGCCCCCGTGTCACTCGAGACGACGTCTGAGTTTGTCGCCGGCGGTATTATTCGACTTTTCACGATATGGTGGGAATCGGGCCACGATCTTGAGCGTCGACCCGAGATGGCCGACGTGGTCGATGCGCTGTTTGAGCGGACCATGACGCCGGTGCATCACTAAAAGTGGCGGAGAGAGGGGGATTCGAACCCCCGGAACGCTCTCGCGCTCAACGGTTTTCAAGACCGCCGCATTCAACCGCTCTGCCATCTCTCCGTGAGTCGTAATGATAGCATCGTTTTGAATTTGCAACAGGGAAGGCGAACGATGACGATCACCGAAATCGACGAGAAGTTCATGCGCGAGGCGCTGGCGGAGGCGCGAGCC
>CABRLT010000194.1 GCA_902471785.1 uncultured Collinsella sp. | reverse complement strand
CCCCTTTTTACGCTCGTGGGCAAACGCACGCGCTTGTCCACGTGCGTAAAAAGGTGGGAACGTTCGCGTTTCCATATGGCTATCTACCAGCGGAAACGTGATTTTGTGGCGGGAAAAGGGCGTGAAAAACTGACCAAGGAGGGCATCGAGGATGCCGTCCGCCTGTGCCGTGCCGGAATGACCGACAAGGACATCGCCGCGTATCTCGGGGTCGCACGCGAGACGTACAGCCGCTGGATCAACCACCCCAGAACAGACAATCAGCGTCAACTGTGTCACGTTCTAAAAAAGGCCGAGGTGGAGCGCAAGGCGACGCTCGTGGGCCGCATCATGGACGCGAGCGGCGACAGCTGGCAGGCGGCGGCGTGGCTTTTGGAGCGCAAGTACCCGCAGGAGTACGCCAAGGCGCAGCGCATCATGGATACCACCGACACGGCGGTGCTCAAGGCCGCCAAGGAGCTGGTGCTGTCCGTGCCGTCCTCAATCGGCGGGGACGAGTAGCCGATGCCGCTCACGAGGATGCAGCGCGAGTACCTCGCCAACTGCACGCACCGCTACAACGTGAAGTGCGGGGCGACGGGCTCGGGCAAGAGCTACGTCGACATAGCCGTGACCATACCGCAGAGGCTTCTCGCCATGAGGGGCGAGGGGCTGGCGGTGATGATCGGGAACACCCGCTCGACGCTCGAGCGCAACATCCTCGAGCCGATGCGCTCACTCTACAGCGAAGACGTCGTCAGCCAGATCGGGCGGGACAACACGGCCCAGATATTCGGGCGCAAGGTCTACTGCCTCGGGGCGGACAAGAAGACAAGCGTATCCAAGATTCAGGGCGCCACGTTCGAGTGGGTCTACGGCGACGAGGTCGCCACGTGGAGCGAAGACGTGTTCCAGATGCTCAAGAGCCGCCTGCGCTGCGAGCACAGCCGCTTCGACGGCACCTGCAACCCCGACAGCCCCAACCACTGGTTCAAGCGGTTCCTCGACGGCGACAGCGACATCTACAGGCAGGACTACACGATCTGGGACGGTGCGCTGGCACCGGATGTCATCGAGGCCCTCATCAAGGACTACGGCAGCGGCGTGTACTACGACCGCTATATCTTGGGCAAGTGGACGTTGGCCGAGGGCCTGGTCTACCCCGAGTGGGAGGGTGCCCTCGAGAGCCGGTATACGGGCAGCGCCGCCAAGTACGCGGTGTCTTGCGACTACGGAACGCAGAACGCCTTCGCGGCGCTGCTGTGGGCGTTTGACGGCAAGGTGTGGCACGCGGTTGACGAGTACCGCTACTCGGGCCGCGACACGGGGCACCAGAAGACGGACGCCGACTATGTGGCCGACATGGCCGACTTCGTGCGCGGGCTGGGCAAGCCGCCCACGTTCATCATCGACCCGAGCGCCACGAGCTTCATCGCCGCGATGCGGCAGGCCGGGTTCAAGACCAAGAAGGGGCGCAACGACGTCGCGGACGGCATACGAGAGACGGGGGTGTGCCTGGGCAACGGCACGGTGCGCATCTCCGACGCCTGCGCAGGGCTGATAGGCGAGCTCGGCGGCTACTGCTGGGATGCCAAGGCGGACGGCGACAAGCCCGTCAAGGTCGAGGACCACAGCTGCGACGCGCTCCGTTACGGCGTGGCAACACTGCGCATGTACAAGCCTGCGAAACGGCAGGTAAACCCATTTTTTGAAGGGAGGTAGCGGCTTTGTCTAAAGGTCCTTTGGTGACCGATGGCGACCTCAAGGCGGCGGCGTCGGCGACGGCATTCGCGGCAGATGCCATCGAGCGGCACATGTCGAGCGAGATGTACCGCAACGCCGTCACCGCGAACGAGTACTACCGCCAGCACAACGTCACGATCAACCGTTTCGTGCAGAAGATCTACTCGTGCTCCGGTGCCGAGGCCGAGGACTTCACAGCCTCGAAGCTGAGGCTGGCGAGTAACCTGTTCAAGCGCCTAAACGTCCAGCGCTGCACGTACTCGCTCGGTAAGGGCGTGAGCTTCGTGGACGTCTCGGCGGGCGGCAAGGACACGACCAAGGAGGGGCTTGGCGAACGCTTCGACGACGACGTCATGGAGATGGGGCTCAAGGCGCTCATCCACGGTGTGTCATTCCCGTTTTGGAACCTCGACCACATCGACGTGTTCACCGCCGACGAGTTCTGCCCGGTGTGGGACGAGTACTCGGGGGCGCTATACGCCGGCGTGAGGTTCTGGCGGCTCGACTCCGACCACCCGTGGCACGCGACCCTCTACGAGCAGGACGGCTACACGGAGATGGTGTCGGGCGGCAGCGGCTTCGACTTCGAGGTGGCCGAGGCCAAGCGCGCCTACAAGGTCACGTATCGGGAGATACCGGCGGACGGGATGAAGCTGGCCGTCGATGCGGAGAACTACTCCCGCCTGCCCATCGTGGCGGTCTGGGGCAGCGACGCGCACCAGAGCACGCTCGTCGGCATGCGCGAGAGCATCGACGCCTACGACCTGATCAAGAGCGGCCTGGTGAACGACACGCGCGACTGCGCACAGATCTACTGGCTCATCAACGGAGCCGGCGGCATGGACGACAGGGACCTCGACCTGTGGCGGGCGAAGCTCAAGCTGACGCACGTGGCCGAGGTCGACGCCGAGCAGGGGCAGTCCGTGACGCCGTTCACGCAGGAGGTGCCCGTCGAGGGCCGCAAGGAGACGCTGGCGCAGATCAAGGCAGACATCTACGAGGACTTCGGCGCGCTGGACGTCCACACCATCGCGGCGGGGGCGACCAACGACCATATCGACGCGGCATACCAGCCGATGGACGAGGAGGCCGCCGAGTTTGAGCGCCACATCCGCGAGGGTATCATGGACATCCTTGCCCTCCAGGGCATCGAGGACACGCCCGTGTTCACGCGCACTCGCATCAGCAACACCAAGGAGCAGGTCGAGACCGTGTGTTTGGAGGCCGAGTGGCTGGACGAGGAGACGATCCTGCGAAAGCTGCCGAACATCACGCCCGACGAGAGGGCGAAGATTTTGGAGCGCAAGCAGCGGGAGCAGGAGGAGCGCATGGCAGCGCTGCCGCCAGCCCTGGCGGCGAACGCGAAGGGCGCCAAAGAGGACAACGACGACGAGGATGAGGAAGGTGATGAGTGATGGCGGCATTGCAGGTGCTTGACGGCGAGCTGTGGCAGTGGGACACCGGGCGCGAGGTCGAGGTTGTCGGCTGCGAGCAGGTGCATTTCGCCAAGTCGACCACGGGGACGTGCTACACGGTTGCGGTGGCTAACAGCAAGGCGAAGATTCCCGACGAGCTGCTCCAGGCGGCTGGGCGCGTGTACGCATGGGCCTACATCACGGACGAGGCATACGGCGGGCGCACGCGCATCGAGGCGCTCTGGGACGTAAAGAGGCGAGCCAAGCCC
>CABRLT010000193.1 GCA_902471785.1 uncultured Collinsella sp. | reverse complement strand
ATCTTGTTGTTGGTCAGACCGGCGCGGAACACGGTGGCGTCGCCATCGGCCTGGCTCGGATCGTAGAGGTTCAGGGCAGCCACATACATGGCGGCAGCGGTGACCAGGTCATCCTTGTAGGTGACCTCGTTGGGAGCGTGAGCCTGAGACTCGGCACCCGGGCCAAAGCCGACGCAGGGGATGCCATAACGGCCCTGGATGGAAACGCAGTTCGTGGAGAAGGTCCACTTGTCGCACAGCGGGCGACCGGTGCGCTTGTCCATGCTGGGCTCGCAGCCGATGCGCTCGTCACCGAACATGGCCTTGTGGGCGTCGACGAGGGCCTTGACGTGCGGAGCGGTCTCCTTGTTGATCCACGTGGGGAAGTAAGCCTCGGTCTCGTAGACCTCGCCGGTCCAGGACGGACGGTCGTACATGTACATAGAGACCTTCACGTCGTCGCCGTACTTCTTGGCGGCCGGCAGGTTGCGGATCTCGTCCAGGCAGGACTCCCAGGTCTCACCAGCGGTCATGCGACGGTCGATGGAGATGGCGCAGGAGTCAGCGACAGCGCAGCGGCTGGGGCTGGTGTAGAAGATCTGGCTGACGGTGCAGGTGCCGCGGCCCAGGAAGCGGGCGTCCTCGAAGTGCTCGGGGTTGTACTTGGGGTCGAGCATCTTGACGAGGCCCTTGATGTCGGTCGACTCGTCGCAGCCGTTGTTGTTGAGGGCGCGGACGTCGGCGATGATGTCGGCCATCTTGTAGATGGCGTTGTCGCCGCGGTCGGGAGCGGAGCCGTGGCAGGAGGTGCCGTGAACGTCGACGCGGATCTCCATGCGGCCGCGGTGACCGCGATAGATGCCGCCGTCGGTAGGCTCGGTGGAAATGACGAACTCGGGCTTAATGCCGTCCTTGTTGTAGATGTACTGCCAGCACATGCCGTCGCAGTCCTCTTCCTGGACGGTGCCGACGACCATGATCTTGTAGCCCTCGGGGATGAGGCCCATGTCCTTCATCATCTTGGCAGCGTAGGTAGCGGAAGCCATGCCGCCCTCCTGGTCGGAGCCGCCGCGGCCGTAGATGATCTCGTCGGTCTCGTAGCCCTCATAGGGATCGGCATCCCAGTTATCGATGTTGCCGATGCCGACGGTGTCGATGTGGGAGTCGATGGCGATGATCTTGTCGCCCTCGCCCATAAAGCCCATAACATTGCCCAGACCGTCGACCTTGACCTCGTCATAGCCAAGGCTCTCCATCTCGGCCTTGATGCAAGCGACAACCTCGCCCTCCTCGCAAGACTCAGAGGGGTGAGAGATCATAGCGCGAAGAAAACGCGTCATATCAGCACGATGGGACTCAGCAGCGGCCTTGATAGCGTCGAAATCGAGTTCTTTAGCCATTGTTCATAACCTTTCAAACGAAGGAATCTACCTGTGGGGTGGCGGAGCGATACCTATTTACTCCGCCCAGTATTAGCAAGTGGGATATTCGCCTTCCCAGACGATGCGACGGTACTGATCCGGATCCGTGTCGCCCTCGGTGGAGAAGCAGAGCACGGAGCTCGTCTTGTCCAGGCCGATGAGCTCCTTGAGCTCGGCGTACTCGGGATCGAGCATGAGGGTCTCGACCAGGCCGGTGGTCACAGCGCCGGACTCGCCGGAGATGACGCGCGGATCGCCCTTCTCGGGAGCGCCCAGGGTGCGCATGCCGCGAGCGGTGACCCAGTCGGGGCAGGACACGAAGGCGGTGGTGTGGTTGCGCAGGATATCCCAGCCCAGAATGTTGGGCTCGCCGCAGCACAAACCGGCCATGATGGAGGGCATGTCGCCGTCCACGATGCGCGGGCGCGGGTCGCCGTCGCCGGCGGCAGCGCCCTTGTACAGGCAGGCGGCAGGTGCGCACTCGACCACGACGAAGGTGGGCGGGTTATCGGGATACAGGTTGGTGAAGTAGCCCACCACGGCGCCGGCCAGCGAGCCCACGCCAGCCTGGACAAAGACGTGCGTCGGGCGGTTGATGGCCATCTCGCGCAGCTGCTCGGCAGCCTCGGAAGCCATGGTGCCGTAGCCCTCCATGATCCAAGACGGGATCTTCTCGTAGCCCTCCCAGGCGGTGTCCTGAACGATAACGCCGCGCTCGCAGGCGTCGGCCTCGGCGGCGGCCATGCGCACGCACTCGTCGTAGTTGACCTCTTCGATGGTCACCGTGGCGCCCTCGGCGGCGATGTTATCAAAGCGGGGCTTGGTGGAACCCTTGGGCATGTGCACGACGGCCTTCTGGCCCAGCTTGTTGGCAGCCCATGCCACGCCGCGGCCATGGTTGCCGTCGGTGGCGGTGAAGAAGGTGGCCTGGCCAAAGTCCTTGGCAAGCTGATCGGAGGTCAGGTAATCGAAGGTGCACTCGGCAACGTCCTTGCCGGTCTCGTCGGCAATGTAGTTGGCCATGGCAAACGATCCGCCCAGGACCTTAAAGGCGTTGAGGCCAAAGCGATAGCTCTCGTCCTTAACGCACAGGTTGGACAGGCCCAGGCGCGCAGCCTGACCGTCCAGGCGGGCAAGCGGAGTGACGGTATATTGAGGGAACGACTGGTGGAAGGCGCGGGCCTTCTTCACGTGGTCGAGGCTCATGATTCCCAAGTGCTTGTCATCGCTCTTGGGCATCGTGTTGCCCGCCCACTGGATCTTATCGGCCATACGGTGAACTCCTTAAGTCCTCTCTTGCCGGCCCCCGCATACGCGTTTCAGCCCATTCCCATTCATGCGACTGAACTTTTATGTGGATGCCAAACAAAAAGTTTGTTAGCACTGTTCTATCACACATTTTGATTGATAAACCTAACAAATTGTTTGTTGCCGTAATCGGTACCTTTTCGTCGCCGAACGGTTACATAGCGCAGCGCCGCTTTCGTTATTTGCGAACAGGTGTGGTTTATGGCAAAGTGTGCCCAAACTAATTTTTAGGAAGGCACCTATGACCCCCGCACAGATTGAGTTCTACAAGCGCCTTGCACACGGCCTGGCGCTCCAATTTGGCCCCAACTGCGAAGTCGTCGTCCACGACCTGGAGACCGAGGACGTGGACCACTCCATCGTAGTGATCGAAAACGGCCACGTCAGCGGGCGCAAACTGGGTGACGGCCCCAGCCATATTGTGTTTGAGTCCATGCACGAGGGCATCACCGACGTGCACGACCGCGAGCCATACCTCACCAAAACCACCGATGGCAAGCTGCTCAAGTCCTCGACCATCTTTATCCGCAACGACGAGGGCAAGCCCGTCGGCATTTTGGGCATTAACTTTGACATTACGCTCATGAAAGCTTTTGAGCGCTCGCTCGATGCCTTTACTGGCACCGGCTCCACGGGCTACACCGAGCCCGAGCCCATTACCAAAAACATCGGCGACTTGCTCGAAGATCTGCTGCGCGAGTGCGA
>CABRLT010000192.1 GCA_902471785.1 uncultured Collinsella sp. | reverse complement strand
TCTTCGGCGGCGTGGGCTGCGGCCTGTACGGCATGATCGGCTTCGCCATCCTCACGGTGTTTATCGCCGGCCTTATGGTCGGCCGCACGCCCGAGTTCCTGGGCAAGAAGATCGAGCCGACCGAGATGCGCTGGGCGGTGGTTCTGTGTCTCGCCACCCCGTTCGCCATTCTGGTGAGCTCCGCTATCGCCTGCATGGTGCCCGGTCTTGTCGACCAACTCAACAACGGCGGGGCGCATGGCTTCTCCGAGGTCCTGTACACCCTTACTTCGGCTGGCGGCAACAACGGCTCCTCATTCGCCGGCATGAACTGCAACATCCCGTGGATCAACGTGCTGCTGGGTATCGAGATGCTGTTCGCGCGGTTCCTGCCGATTGTGGGCACGCTCGCCATCGCGGGCTCGCTGGCCGGGAAGGGCAAGGTCGCCGAGAGCGCCGGCACGCTTTCCACCACCAATGCCATGTTCGTGTTCCTGCTGGTATTCGTCGTTCTGCTGATTGGCGCCCTGAGTTTCTTCCCGGCGTTGGCGCTTGGTCCCGTTGCCGAATTCTTCCAGATGGTTGCGTAAAGGAGTCGCAGATTTATGGCTATGCAAAAAGACATGATGAGCCGCGCGGTGCGCGATTCATTTGCCAAGCTTGACCCCCGTGTCCAGGTCCAAAACCCGGTCATGTTCCTGGTGTGGCTGTCGGCCGCCATGACCTCCATTCTGGCCATCGCCTCTATTTTTGGGGTACAGGACGCCGACGTCCCCACGTACTATGTGATCGCCATTGCCGTCATTCTCTGGCTGACCGACCTCTTTTCAAATTTTGCCGAGGCACTTGCCGAGGGCCGCGGTAAGGCGCAGGCAGACTCCCTGCGCGCGGCGAAAAAGGACGTCGAGGCCCATCGCATCGAGTCCGTCGAGGATAAGGATCGCTTCACGGTCGTTCCCGGTACCGAGCTCTCACGCGGGGATCTGGTGGTCGTGCGCGCCGGCGAGCAGATTCCGGGAGACGGCGATGTCATCGAGGGTGCCGCCTCGGTTGATGAGTCGGCCATCACCGGCGAGTCTGCACCCGTGGTTCGCGAGGCTGGCGGCGACCGTTCTGCCGTCACTGGCGGCACCACCGTGCTTTCCGATTGGATTGTGGTGAAAATTACCAGCGAGCCTGGCCAGAGCTTCCTGGATAAGATGATCGCCATGGTCGAGGGCGCCGCCCGCAAGAAGACCCCCAACGAGGTCGCGCTCGAGATCTTTCTGGTTGCTCTGTCCGTCATCTTCATCCTCGTGACGCTCGCACTGTACTGCTACTCGAGTTTCTCTGCAGGGCTCAACGGTATGGCGAACCCCACGGCCGTGACCACGCTCGTGGCGCTGCTCGTGTGCCTGGCTCCCACAACCATCGGTGCCCTTCTGTCCGCCATTGGCATCGCCGGCATGAGCCGACTGAACGAGGCCAACGTGCTGGCCATGTCCGGTCGCGCCATCGAGGCCGCCGGCGACGTCGACATCCTCATGCTCGACAAGACCGGCACCATTACCCTGGGTAACCGCCAAGCCGCCGAGTTCATCCCGGTCGACGGCGTCGATCCCGCGGAGCTGGCCGATGCCGCGCAGCTGTCCTCTCTGGCGGATGAGACCCCCGAGGGCCGCTCTATCGTCGTGCTCGCCAAGGAGCAGTTTGGGCTGCGCGGCCGCACACTCGAGGATAAGGGCATGGAGTTCATCCCCTTCACCGCGGCGACCCGCATGTCCGGTGTGAACTACGCCGACAGCGAGATTCGCAAGGGTGCGGCCGATTCCGTTCGCGCTTATGTGGAGGCTGCCGGAGGAGTGTTCTCGAAGGAGTGCGACGAGGCCGTCGAACGCATTGCGAAGGTGGGTGGCACCCCGTTGGTCGTGGCAAAGGACCGACGTGTGCTGGGTGTCGTCTACCTTAAGGACATCATCAAGTCCGGCGTGAAGGAAAAGTTCGCCGACCTGCGCCGCATGGGTATCAAGACCATAATGGTGACGGGTGATAATCCGCTGACGGCCGCGGCAATCGCCGCCGAGGCCGGTGTGGATGACTTCCTGGCCGAAGCGACGCCCGAGGGCAAGCTCGATAAGATCCGCGCGTTCCAGCATGAGGGCCATCTGGTCGCGATGACCGGCGACGGCACCAACGACGCGCCGGCACTGGCGCAGGCGGATGTCGCCGTGGCCATGAACACGGGAACCCAGGCTGCCAAGGAGGCCGGCAACATGGTCGACCTCGACTCCAGCCCCACCAAACTCATCGATATCGTGCGTATCGGCAAGCAACTGCTCATGACCCGCGGCTCGCTCACGACCTTCTCGGTCGCCAACGACGTCGCCAAGTATTTCGCCATCATCCCGGCGCTATTCTCGCCGATCTACCCCGGGTTGGACGCCCTCAACATCCTGGGGCTCACCAGCCCGTTGACTGCCGTGCTGTCCGCCATTATCTACAACGCGCTGGTCATCGTCGCGCTGATTCCTGCCGCCCTGAAAGGCGTGAAGTACCGCGAGCTTTCGTCCGGCCAGCTGCTGACCCACAACCTGCTGGTGTGGGGCCTGGGCGGTATTGTGGCGCCGTTCGTATTCATCAAGATTATCGACATGCTGCTGGCCTTGTTCGGCATTGGCATGATGTAGACGGAGGTATGTATGTTCAAAGGTATCGCATCGCGCGCACTTGGCGTGTTCGCGCTGTTTACCGTTGTCTGCGGTCTGGGCTATACGCTCGTCGTGACCGGCATCGCCCAGGTTGCGTTCCCGTATCAGGCGAACGGTTCGCTCATTACGGTCGACGGCAAGGTTGTGGGTTCCGAGCTCATCGGCCAGAACTTCGAGGATGAGGACCACATGTGGGGCCGCATCCAGAACGTGTCAATTTTCGAAGGCGAAGATGGCGAGCTCATGGCGTATGGTGCCCCATCCAACCTGTCCCCGGCGAGTGAGGAGTATCGGCAGCTTGTGGATGCGCGCGTGAAGAAGATCCGCGCCGCCAACCCCGATGCCGATATGGATGCTGTGCCCGTCGACCTGGTGACGTGTTCTGGCTCAGGGCTCGACCCCGAGATCTCCCCCGATGCCGCCGAGTACCAGGTACCGCGCCTGGCGAAGGCCACGGGCAAGAGCGAAGGCGAGGTTCGCGAGATCATCGCCCAGTGCACCAAGGGCCGATTCCTGGGCGTCTTCGGCGAGCCTACGGTCAACGTGCTCAAGGTGAACCTTATGCTGGACGGCGCGCTGTAGGTGAGGGAGTGGCGGATGAGGGCATGACTGACTATCTGAGCCCTTAATTCCACCCCGCCCATCAGTTGCAGTGGAATACGGACTGTTTTGGCTGTCAAAGGCCTTATCTACTCCGTATTCCACCGCAACTTTTTTGTGAGGGTCGGGATTGAAGGTGGAGAGTGCGAGCGAGTGCGAATGCGGCGG
>CABRLT010000191.1 GCA_902471785.1 uncultured Collinsella sp. | reverse complement strand
CCTCCTTGCATGCAAATCAGATAAAAAGAAGGGCCACCCGAAGGTGACCCTTGTGTCCAAACGAGTGGACAGACGCTGCGATCTTCTTAGCGCTTCTCGGGGATGCGAGCAGCCTTGCCCACCTTGTCGCGGAGGTAGTACAGCTTGGCGCGACGGACGCGACCATGGCGAACGACCTCGAGCTTGGCGATCTTGGGGCTGTGAAGCGGGAAGGTACGCTCAACACCGACACCGAAGGACATCTTGCGGACGGTGAAGGTCTCGCGGGCACCAGCGCCGGCCATGCGGATGACGTCGCCCTGGAAGACCTGGATGCGCTCGCGGTCGCCTTCCTTAATGCGGTAGCGAACCTTGACGTTGTCGGCGACGCGAACCTGAGGAATGTCCTCGCGGATCTGCTGACGCTCGATTGCGCGGATGTAATCCATGTGCAATTCCTTACTCTTCTAGAGGTGCCGTACCATCTTGGCCGGCACGTAGTTGAACAAACGTATTCGAGTATACACGCGCGGGTTTCTGCTGCAAGAACAATTTTTTACGCAGACAAAAAGACAAAACCCGCACATGATAACCGCCCGCCTCACGAATGAGACGGGCGGTATGAAGGGGGACTACGCTAGGCGTCGATGCGCAGGGGACTAGGCGTTGCGCTTGGCCTCGAGCTTGGCCTGAGCGGCAGCCAGGCGCGCGAGGGGCACGCGATAGGGCGAGCAGGACACGTAGTCCACGTCGGCCACGTTAAACAGGCCCTTGATGGACTTGGGGTCGCCGCCGTGCTCGCCGCATACGCCAAAGTGCATGCCGGGGTTGGTAGCGCGACCCTTCTCGACGGCCATGCGCACGAGCTCCAGCACTGCCGTATCGATGGTCTCGAAGGGGTTGTCCTTCAGGATCTTCTTGTGCAGGTACAGCGGGATAAACTTGGCCTCGGCGTCGTCACGGGAAAAGCCGAAGGTCGTCTGGGTGAGGTCGTTGGTGCCAAAACAGAAGAAGTCGGCATGATGGGCGATCTCGTCGGCGACCATGCAGGCACGCGGCAGCTCGAGCATCGTGCCTACGGGAATGTTGAGCTCGACGCCCTCCTCGGCGGAAACCTCGGCGATCACGCGCTCAATGACCTCGCGGGTCTGGACATGCTCGGCCGTGATGGAAACGAGCGGAACCATGATCTCGGGGCGTGGGTCGACGCCCTCCTTGATAAGGCGGGCAGCAGCGGTGGCGACGGCGCGAACCTGCATGAGCGGCAGATCGCTAAAGACGACGGAAAGGCGCACACCACGCAGGCCGAGCATCGGGTTGGACTCGACCATGCCGTCGATACGACGCAGGCGGGCGCGCAGGGCAGTGAGCTCCTTCTCGGGAGCGCCGGCGGCCTCCTTCTTGGTGATGGCGACCTCGAGATCGCGGGGATCGTCCAGGAACTCATGCAGCGGCGGATCAAGCAGGCGAACGACCACATCGCGACCGGACATGGTCTTGAACATGGCCAGGAAGTCCTCGGTCTGAACCTTGAGCAGATCGGCCAGGGCCTGCCGCTTCACGGCCTCTTCGTCAGACAGGATAAAGCTCTGGATGATGTTCTTGCGATCGCCCAGGAACATGTGCTCGGTGCGGCACAGACCGATGGCCTCGGCGCCAAACTCGAGCGCGAGCGCGGCATCCTCGGGGTTGTCGGCGTTGACGCGCACGTGGTTGGCGTGACCGTTGGTCTCGTCCAGACGGATCTCGTCGGCCCAGGACAGGATGGTGTCCAGGTCGCCGGTGAGCTCGGCCGAAACCAGATCAACGGAGCCGTCGACGACGATACCCTGGGTGCCGTCGATGGAGATGACATCGCCCTCGTGCAGCACGCGGTCACTGCCCTCGATGTGCACGACCTTCTCGGCGGCGTCGATATGGAAGCGCTCGACACCGCAGACGCAGGGCGTACCCATGCCGCGGGCGATAACGGCGGCATGGCTCGTCTTGCCGCCATGGCTGGTCAGGATGCCCTCGGCGGCGACCATGCCCTTCAGGTCGTCGGGGTTGGTCTCCCAGCGAACCAGAATGACCTTGTGGCCCTCGGCGGAACGCGCGACGGCGTCATCGCTCGAGAACACGACCTCGCCCACGGCGGCACCGGGGCTGGCGTTCAGACCACTGGCCAGCGCCTCGTACTTCTTGGAGGCGTCGAACTGCGGGTGCAGGAGCTGGTCAAGCTGTGCGGGGTCGATGCGGCTCACGGCCTCCTCGCGGGTGATCAGGCCCTCCTCGACCATCTCGATGGCGATACGCAGGGCGGCGGTGGCGGTACGCTTGCCCACGCGGGTCTGGAGCATCCAGAGCTTGCCCTGCTCGATGGTGAACTCGATATCGCACATGTCGCGGTAATGATCCTCGAGCGTCAGGAACACGCGCTCGAGCTCCTCGCCTGCGGACTCGAGGCCCGGAGTGTTCTTGAGGTCGGCGATGGGCTCGGTGTTGCGGATGCCGGCGACGACGTCCTCGCCCTGAGCGTTGACCAGAAAGTCACCGTAGAACTCCTTGGTGCCGTCGGCCGGGTTGCGCGTAAAGGCGACGCCGGTCGCAGAGGTCTCCCCCTTGTTGCCAAAGGCCATGGCCTGGACGTTGACGGCGGTGCCGAGCTCGTCGGAAATGCCATGCTGCTTGCGGTAGATGCAGGCGCGCTCGTTCATCCAGCTGCCAAAGACGGCCTGGATGGCAAGGCGAAGCTGGAGCTCCGGATCGTGCGGAAAGACGGGCTTACCATCGGCGACCTCGAGCTCGGGGTACAGGGCGGCCTCGACGTTGGCGGAGAAGATGCCCTTGAAGGTCTCGACGAGCTCCTGCAGGTCCTCGGCCGAAAGCTCGGAATCGACGCGGACGCCGGCAACCAGGCGGGCCTGGGTCAGGGCGTTCTCGAACAGGTCGGCGTCGACGCCCATGACGACGTTGGAGAACATCTGGATAAAGCGGCGATAGCTGTCCCAAGCAAAGCGCGGGTTCTGCGTCTGGGCGATGAGGCCCAGGACGGAATCGTCGTTGAGGCCCAGATTGAGGACCGTGTCCATCATGCCGGGCATGGAGAACGGAGCGCCAGAGCGCACCGAGACGAGCAGCGGATCGTTGGCATCTCCGAGCTTCTTGCCGCAGCGGGCTTCGAGGTCGGCCTCGGCGGCAACGATCTCGTCAAGCGCGCCCTCGGGCCAAACATTGCCGGCACCGGAGTACTCAACGCAGGTCTGGCAGGTAATGGTAAAGCCACCGGGGACCGGCAGGCCGATACGGCTCATCTCGGCAAGGTTAGCGCCCTTGCCGCCAAGCACAAAGTTCATAGACTTGTCGCCCTCGGTGACACAAGTGCCCTGGGCGTCGGTTCCAAAACGGTAAACCCTCTTGCAATCGCTCACGATACTTCCCCTTCTATGTGTTCGCACACACGACCGTGGTAACGAATCGACCCGCCGGATGCGGACCGTGAGGGAACTATACG
>CABRLT010000190.1 GCA_902471785.1 uncultured Collinsella sp. | reverse complement strand
CGCGCTGCCGGAGGGGGAGGCCAAGACCAAGTTCGAGGCCATCCGCTCCTTTGGCGAGTGCCAGCTCGACAAGGCAGCGGTGCCGTCGCTGCTCGAGGCCTGCGATGCGCTGCTCGACGAGCGCGGTTTTCGCGGTTCTGCCAAGGCTGGCATCTCGGTGTTCGATGACGACTTTGGCCTGCACGCCCAGCAGGTCGCGTTCTTAATGAAGTTTCGCGATCTGGTTGAGCGCGTGCGCGATGTGTCGGGCGTGTATCTGACGGGGAGGTTGCAGTAATGGGTCGCGTTGTGGATGGTCGTGTGAACGGCGCCCCGTTTGCGGGTATCGTGCTCACGGCGGGAAGCGTGCTGCGTGCCGACGATGCCGCCGGCCCCGTGCTCTCCAAGAAGATGGAGGACGCGCCGCTTGCTGGCTGGTACACCATCGATGGCGGTCAGACGCCCGAGGACGACATCATCGAGGTCAAGCGCGAGCGTCCGCCTCGCCTGGTCTTGGTCGATGCCGCCGACATGGCGCTGCCCGTCGGGTCCATCCGCTTGCTCGACAAGCACGATGTGGCCCGCAAGTCGATGTTCACCACGCATTCGCTTCCCTTGTCGATTCTGATCGAAGAGATTGAGCAATCGTGCGAAGATATCGTCTTCATAGGGATTCAGCCGGGCGATACGGAGTTCTACAGCCCCATGTCCCCGGAGGTCTTTGACGCCGTCGACGCCGTGTACGACGCCGTGGCCGCCAACGACTTTTCCCACTTTGTCCGCTTGGGGCAAGAGCAATAGGAGCGCTTGTCCCTGCTGATTAGGAAAGAAGTGATTGACATGGCAGATTCCAAGGTGGAGTACCCCGCTCCCGATTGCCTGGCGCCCGCCGCGATCGAGGCTAAGACCGAGGCCGCCGGCGTGACCAAGGCTAACCTGCCGGTCGCTAAGGCCTTTCTGTTGGCAATGTTCGCCGGTGCGTTCATCGCCTTCGGCGGCCTGTTCTTTACCGTGTTCTTGAGCGATAGCACGCTGGGCTGGGGCGCCCAGCGCGTCGTGGGCGGCCTGTGCTTTTGCCTGGGCCTGGTGCTGGTGCTGGTATGCGGCGCCGAGCTGTTTACCGGCAACTCGCTTATGGTCTGCGCACTCAAGAGCAAAAAGATTACCTTGGTCCAGATGCTCAAGGCCTGGGTCGTCGTATGGGTCGGTAACTTTGTCGGTGCTCTGTTCATCGTCTTTTTGGTGTACATGGCCGGCATCTATAAGCTCAACGGCGAGGCGGTCGCCACTTCCATGGTGAGCGTCGCCGCCGGCAAGGTGACGATCGACTGGGTGACGATCTTCTTCCGCGGCATCCTGTGCAACATCTTTGTGTGCCTGGCCGTGTGGATCGGTACCGCCGGCAAGACCGTGGTCGATAAGGTCGTGGGCGTTCTGCTGCCCATCGCCGCCTTTGTGGCCTGCGGTTTTGAGCACTGCGTCGCCAACATGTACTTTTTGCCCATGGGTGCCGTGATGCACGCGTGCGGCTATGGTGCCGACGTCGCCGGCGCCGATGCGCTCAACGCCACGGGCATTGCGTTTAACCTGTCCGCTGCCACGCTGGGCAACATCGTGGGCGGCGCGGTTCTGGTCGCGCTCGGCTACTGGTTTATCTACGCCAAGAAGTCCGAGGCGTAAGGTGCCGTCTGTTTGACGTTGGGCCTCCCGCGGGGCGTTGCCGTGCGGGGGGCTTTTTGGGTCCGGGGCTCGTTGCCGGGCTTTTGGCCTGTTGTGTTTGGCTGATGAAAGGGGTAATCGAGATGGCATCTGCTGTCAAGCGTGACGGTCGCGCCGTGGTGACCACATGCGGGGGATGCTATGCCGATTGCGCCTTTGCGGCACGCGTTGAGGACGGTCGCGTGGTGGCTGAGTTGCCGGTGCCGGGGCATCCGTGCTCGGCGCGTGCCCTGTGCGCCCGCGGACGGCATCGCCTGGCAATGCCGTTTGACGAGCGCGACCGGATTTTGCATCCCATGCGTCGACGAGCTGATGGCTCGGGGTTCGATGCGGTGAGCTGGGACGAGGCGTTCGCGCAGATTGCGGCGCGCCTTGGGGGGATTATTGACGGGCATGGTCCGCGCGCGCTGGGCATGACACTTGGTGTGCCCTCGTTCGACCGCTACTGGGCGTTTCGCTTTATGCATGCGCTGGGTTCGCCCAACGTATACGGTGCCGATGGCGCCTGCGAGGTAAGCCGGCTTACCGGTTGGGAGCACAGCCTGGGCTACAGCCCCGCTTCCGACCTGGAGCATACCGATTGCATCATGTATTTGGGGCGTTCCATTGTCGATTCGTCGACGATGGGAGCCGTTGACGCACTCAACGATGCGCGCCGGCGCGGGGCGAAGATCATCGTGGTTGACCCCCGGCGCAGCGGTTCGGCCGCGCTTGCCGACCGCTGGCTGCGCGTGCGTCCCGGATGCGATTTGGCGTTGCTGCTGGGTATCGCACATGTGCTGGTAGCCGAGGACCTGTACGATCACGAGTTCGTGGACCGCTACGCCACAGGCTTTGACGAGCTGGCGCAGGCGGCCAGTGCTTGGACACCCGAGTGGGCCGAATCGATGTGCGACGTGCCGGCCGCAGAGATTGTCGCCACGGCGCCTGCCGCTGTGGTGGATGCGGGCTTTCATGGCGGCATCGGTATCGCGTATGCCAACAGTACCCAGACCGCGCGCGCGATTTGTCTGGTCGATGTGCTGCTGGGCTGCATCGGACACGCGGGCGGTGCCCTCAACCCGCCCACGCCGCTTGCGTTGGGCGACCTCGATCCCGCACGCTTTGCGATGCCGCCGGTGCCGCGCGGGCCCAAGCTGGGGTCCGAGCGCTATTCACTGGTCGATCCGGTGCGCGGTCTGTGCACGACCATCGGTCAGTCGATTCTTGCCGGCGATTTGCGTGGACTCATCGTCTATGCCAGTAACCCCGGTGCGGGCTATGGCAATGCGCAGGCTTGGTTGGGTATTTTGCAGCAGCTTGACTTGCTCGTGACGATTGATATTCGCTGGTCCGAGACAGCGCGCGCTTCTGACTTCGTGCTGCCCGACGTGACGTATCTGGAGGCCGACCGCGGTGTGGGCACAGTCGTGGGCGCCAACGATTCGCGCGTGTTCTACCGCAACGCCGTGCTGCCCGTGCAGCATGACGACACGCGTCCCGGTCGGGAGATTTTTGCCGGTCTGGCGCAGGCGTGTGGCATGGGCGAGTACTTCCAGTTTACGTCTGACGATCTGGCGGCTGCCCAGGTGGCGCCTTTTGGGATCAATCTGGACGAGCTCAAGGAGCGCGGCTGGGCCGACACGGGTGTTGCGTTGCCGTCGCGTACGGGCGATCCGGCGATTTCCTTGGATGGCGGCAAAATTGCGCTGGCAAGCGACGTATGGGAACGTGCCGGCCTGGGTCGTGTACTCAACTGGATCGCGCCCATGGTGGAGCCCGGTCCGGGGATGTTTCGC
>CABRLT010000189.1 GCA_902471785.1 uncultured Collinsella sp. | reverse complement strand
TCGAGCCCGCGCAGCACCCAACCGCCCGCGCGATCGTAGCGAAACCAGCCTTCCGACAGGGTGGTAGCCGACCCGCCGTGCATTTTTTGGAGTATTCTGCTTCCATCCGTGCGCGGGAAGGCTTCCGAGCCATTCTCGAGCGACGTTTGCGCCACAAATTCGGACGATTTGTCCAATTCTGAACTTTTTTTCGCGCTCGATACGTCCCCGGGCGGCTCCAGAGAGCCCAAATTGTCCTCACGCCTGCTGAATACTCCGTTTTTTGCACATCGGATGGCACCCCACCCCAACATGTCATCGGAAAACAGCGATTCTCGGCGTCCCAAAGAAGACATATCCGCCACCTCGCGCACGCGACCGCCCTCAATCCGGTACGTACACGTCGCATACTCGAGCATCGGCCGCGGCTGATGCGTCGCCACAACAACCGTGCAGCCCAGCTCGCGATTCACACGAAACAGCGCGTGCAGGAAATTCTTCTCCGCAACCGGATCAAGCTGAGACGTGGGCTCGTCGAGCAGCAGCACGCGCGGGCGCAACGCCAGAACGGCCGCCAACGACAGCAACTGTTTGCGACCACCCGAAAGCGTGTCAGTATCGCGGTGAAGCCAATCTTCCAGCCCAAAGAAATAGCTGGTCTCAGCTACGCGACGGCGCATCTCATCACGTGCTAGCCCCAAGTTTTCCAGGCCAAACGCCATCTCGTGCCACACGGTTTCGCACACGATCTGGTTCTCGGGATCCTGGAACACATAGCCCACGCGCTCCGCCGATGCCCGCACATCCATGTCGGCGACGGGCTCGCCCAGCACGCGCAGCTCGCCGGAGCGCGTACCCGCCGGCGCGATCTCGGGCTTGAGCAGCGACAGCAGCGTCGACTTGCCCGAACCGGTACCGCCAACAAGCAGTGCAAACGCACCTTGGGAAACACGCCAATCAAGCCCCTCGAGCACCGGTGCCTCGGCCCCGGGATAGGCAAAACTAAGGCCTCGCACCTCAATCGCCGGCGCGGCCGAGCCATATGCCACACCCGCCGCCGAGCTCCTATCCAACCGAGCCATCAGCCAAACCTCTTCTCATCAATCGCGTGCGACGCGCAAGGCAGCATCATCCAGGCAGCGTACACGACATAGCCCAGCCACGGCGCCGGCACCGATAGTTGCGGGTAAAACGAATACTGCATCGTCGCAGTCCACGCCACTGCCGTCGTGGCCATGCCAAACAGCGCAAGTCCAACCAGCGCGGCAACATCGCCGCGCCCCAGCCGATACCGCGCATACGTCGTTCGACGCGTCGCGGCGCCCCACCCACGGGAGCGCATGGCGTCCGCGCGCTCCAGCGAATCTTCCATGCCCCAGCCCATCAACACGCTCGACGCCCGCAGGCGCGATCGCACGGGATCGGTGGGCACGCGGCCCGGCACATCAATCGCATCCTGCACCGCCAGCACCGTACGACCGCGGCGTAAAAACTGCGGGATAAGCCTCATGCACATCGAGATCATGAGCGCAATCACCGGTGCGGCATTGCCCAGCAGCGCGAGCACCTTGTCGTATTCGAGCATCGACGCCGCGGCCTCAAACCACAGCACGCTCGCCACAAACAGCCCGCCCATGCACAGGCCGTATACCATGCTTTCCAGATACACCGCGCGCATGCCAATACGGAACAGCTCCGTCGAGCCCGAGGCGCTAAACAGCGGATTGACCAGCGCGATAATCAAAATCACCGGCAGCTGCCAGCGGAGTGCGCCCAGCGTGCGGGCAGCCCCGCGCGTCGCAAATCCATACGCCAGCCCGCCCGCAAGTGACAGCGCAATCAGCACCGGCTGCATCGAGAACATGGTGAGCCCCAGCGTCAGCACCATGTAGAGGGCCGGCACAGCCGGATGCGACATCGAGAATGCCGCGACGGGCTCGCCGCCAAACTCCTCTTGTATGTTGTCCACGGGCACCCCCGTCCCCTCGCTCAAACGACAGCTCCGCAGCACCGCCAACGCCGCACGCAAGCAGCGCAAACGCCACGCCGGCGGCGCAAGCCTCAACCGCCGCAATCCAATCGTTACGCGCTCAACATATGCCTGCGGTATCATATTGCGCCGTGTATCGTTTCCAAGCACACGTCTCTATAACGTAACAGGAGATCACATGGACGCAACCGCAATTATCCTCGCTGCCGGCGAGGGCACCCGCATGAAGTCGAACCACTGCAAGGTTTCGCACAAGATCCTGGGTAAGCCCATGGTCCAGTGGATCGTCGACGCTACCATCAAGGCCGGCTGCAGCCGCGTCGTGGTCGTCATCGGCAGCCACGCCGACGAGATGCGCGCCCTTATCGACGGCACCTACGCCAACAGCGCCACCAAGGTCGAGTGCGTCGAGCAGACCGAGCGCCTGGGCACCGGCCACGCCGTGAAGGTCGCGCTCGAGGCCTGCGGCATCACGCAAGGCCCCGTCGTCGTGCTCAACGGCGACTTGCCGCTCATCACCGCCGACACCGTCGCCAAGTTCGCGCAGACCGTCGCCACCGGCGAACTCGCCTGCACCGTCATGACCATGACCCCGCCTGATCCCTTCGGCTACGGCCGCATCAAGCTGGGCGCCGATGGTCAGATCGAGCGCATCATCGAGCAGAAGGACTGCACGCCCGAGCAGGCCGCCACGCTGCTCGAGTGCAACGCCGGCTGCTACGCCTTCGACGGCGCGCAGCTCGCCGCCCACATCAACGAGATCGGCAACGACAACGCGCAGTCCGAGTACTACCTGCCCGACATGCTCGAGATCCTCAAAGGCCACGCCCAGGCCGTCTCCATCTTCCACTGCGACGACTACCGCGACGGCCTGGGCGTCAACAGCCGCATTCAGCTCGCGCAGCTCACCGCCATCGCGCGCGACCGCATCAACGAGCACTGGATGGCCGAGGGCGTCACGTTCATCGACCCCACGCAGGCCTGGATCGGCCCCGACGCCACCATCGGCCGCGACACCGTCGTGTGGCCGCAGACGCACCTGATCGGCCACGTCACCGTGGGCGAGGAGTGCCAGCTCGGCCCCAACAGCCGCCTCACCGACACCACCGTCGGCAGCGGCTGCACCATCGATGAAACCATCGCCGTCGAGGCCGTCATCGAGAACGGCGTCGACTGCGGCCCGCGCGCCTACCTGCGCCCGGGCACCCATATGCTCGACGGCTCCAAGGCCGGCACGCACGTGGAGATCAAGAAGTCCACGATCGGCGAGGGCTCCAAGGTGCCCCACCTGTCCTACATCGGCGATACCACCATGGGCTCCGGCGTCAACGTAGGCGCGGGCTCCATCACCTGCAACTACGACGGCGTCCACAAGCACAAGACCGTCATCGGCAAGGATGCCTTCATCGGTTCCGACACCATGATGGTCGCGCCCGCTCAGATTGGCGACGGCGCACTCGTGGCCGCCGGCTCCGTCATCACCGAGCCGGTTCCGGCCGACGCACTCGGTCTG
>CABRLT010000188.1 GCA_902471785.1 uncultured Collinsella sp. | reverse complement strand
GCGCGAGGCGCAGGGGATCACCCGTGCCGCCCTCGCTAAAAAAGCCGGTGTTTCGGAACGCCTGCTCGCATCGCTCGAGCTGGGAGATGCCACGGGCATTCGGCTCGACAAGCTGCTGGCAGTTTTCGGTGCTCTTGGACTGGCGCTCGCCGCTCAAGGGGATATAGGCGAAACGAAAAATGGGCAACCAGTCGACGCCCCGCATGCTGATCAACCTTGCAGCACCTCCAGACGCCATCACGCCCAACGTCTTCATCATCGCAACCGTCGCAGCACAACCATTCCGGCTCTTGCAGATGCCCCCTTTACGTCCGAGCTCTACGACAGGGCCTTCGCCGATTTCGCCATGTCCAATCTCGGAGTCTCGATTGCCGCTAGCGCACCCGCTCAAGCCGAGTCTGAAGGGAAATAGCCAATGGCCAGAACATCACTTCGGACCATTATTTGCGGCGTACCTGCGGGAACGCTCACGCAAGATGAGAACGGTCTTATCAGCTTTACCTACGATCATGACTATGACGGGCCAGCCCTATCGACCAACATACCCGTATCGAATCGCACATACGGACAACAGGTCATGAATCCGTACCTGTTTGGCCTTCTACCCGACAGCGAGGACCAACGAAAAGCGATTGCCGCCGAATTCGACGTTAGGCCCAACAATCCCGTTGCGTTGCTCAGCCATATCGGACTCGACTGTCCGGGCGGCGTGCAGTTTTGTGCCGAAGAAGATACCGACGCCGTCCTGCATCGCGCTGGCGAATACCGCCCTATAGACAACCACGAAATTGCTCTTCGTCTCAAGTCGATCAGAGATGACCGCGATGCATCGTGGATGGGTCTAGATGAAAGTTGGTCACTTGGAGGCAACCAGGGCAAGTTCGCGCTCGCGTTCATAAACGGCCGCTGGTGCGAATGCATGGGCTCCTCGCCCACGACGCATATTTTCAAAAATGGCGTTATCGGATTTAAACTCGAGGCTCTCAATGAGTTTGTCTGCATGAAAAGCGCCCAGCGCGCCGGCATCGCAACGGCAAACGTCGAATATCGTATGTTTGAGGACGAACCTGCCCTCATTGTTGAGCGCTATGACCGCGTGAAAGTCAAAGACGGAACGATCAGGCGCCTACATCAAGAAGACCTCTGTCAGGCACTTGGGGTGATGCCCGCCCAAAAGTACACGGCAGACGGCGGCCCGACCACACGCGACATTCAAGAGCTCCTCGTAAATACGAGCCACCATCAACTTAACCTGTATCTGTTTACGCAGATACTTTTCTTTAACGCCATCATCGGCGCACCGGATGCGCACGCGAAAAACTATTCCCTGCTCCTTGGAAACGACGGCGCAGCCATGATGGCTCGAATGTACGATGTCGCGTCGGGTTTGGCGTATGAGCGCATGCGCCGCCGGGCGCGCCTTGCCATGAGCGTTGGCGGCGAAAATCGTGTGGGGTGCATCGGTCCAGGCGCTATCCGCCGATACCACGGTATGGGCGACCCCACGCTGGAGGCGACGCTCACCGATGCCGGGCTATCCGAGAAGTTTTGCTTTGCGACCATGATGGACCTCGCCTACGAGGTACCCATTTGCATGGAAGAGGTCATGGACGAATACGCCGACCTGCCCGGCATGGCGGACCTGCGCGAGCATATGCTCGGCCCCGTCCGCGAAAACTGCCAGCGCGCCCTCGACCTCATCAGGGCAGAAATGGACTAGGTGGCCGTAATTTCGCAATTATCAAACAAAAGAGAGGGGGCACCCGTCGCAAAAGACCGGGTGCCCCCTCTCATAATGTCATTTGCAATCCGCTAGCACGTGACTCGGACTGCTGCTAGCGCAACCTTTACGCAGCGAGGCGCTTGAGGACGTCGATGAGCAGCTCGTAGAAGCGCTCGGCAGAAGCGAGCTCCATGCTCTCGTCCGGGGTATGGACATCGGAGAGCGTCGGGCCCACGGCGATGGCGTCCAGGCCGTGCAGAGCCTCGGCAAACAGGCCGCACTCAAGGCCGGCGTGAATGGACTCGATGCGCAGCTCGGAGCCAAAGAGCTCTCGATAGCTCTCGACAAAGACTTCGCGGACCGGCGAATGCTCGGCATAGCTCCAGCCGGGATACTCAAACTCAAACTTGGCGTCGAAGCCCAGGACATCGGCCAGCGTCTGCAGACGGTCCTTGAACTCGTTCTGCAGCGAGGTGATCGAAGAGCGCGGGGACAGCATAATCTTGACCTCGTCATCGGAGGTGGCGACCACGCCGATGTTGGAGGAAACCTCGACGGAGCCGTCGGTGGCGACGTTGCGGCGAATCACGCCGTTAGGGGCAAGGCGCAGGGCGCGGATGAGGGCAAGCGCGGACTTCTGGTCCATGGCCTCAACCTCGGCGTCGTCGGCAATCTCGACGGTGCAAGTAAAGCCGGGGTCGAAGACCTCGAGCTCGGCAGTGACGTCGGCGATGATGCCCTTTGCGATCTGGGCCGCGGCCTCGGCGGCAGCGTGGTCGGCGTAGACCAGAACAGCCTTGCACTCACGGTTGATGGCGTTGTCCTTGGTGCCGCCGTTAAAGCTAACGATGGCGGGCTCGCCGGCAACCATCAGGCGGTCGATGATGCGGGCCATGATGAGGTTGCCGTTGCCGCGCTCCAGGTTGATATCGCTGCCGGAGTGGCCGCCCAGCAGGCCGGAGATGTCGAGCGTGAGGGTGCTACCGGTCTTGTGCTCGCGCGCGATCGGGCAGGTGTAGGTAACGACGACGCCGCCGGCACAGCTGACGGTGGCAACGCCCTCTTCCTCGGAGTCAAGGTTGATCATGGTGCGGGCGCTAATCTGGGACTTGTCGAGCGTCTCGGCGCCGACCAGGCCAGTCTCCTCGTCGGTGGTGAACACGCACTCGAGGGCCGGATGGGTAATCGAATCGTCGTTGAGCACGGTAAGCATAAGCGCGACGGCAATACCGTTGTCGGCGCCCAGAGTGGTGCCGTTAGCGGTGAGGACGCCGTCCTTGACGACCAGGTCGATACCATCGGTCGTAAAGTCGTGCTCAACGGAGCCCAACTTGTCGCACACCATATCGATGTGGCCCTGCAGCATCACGGTCGGGGCATTCTCGGCACCGGCAGATGCGGGCTTGCGAATGATGACGTTGTAGACCTCGTCCTGGTACACATCGAGACCGCGCTCCTTGGCAAACGCAACCAGGAAATCGCTGATGCCCTTCTCGTTGCCAGACCCACGGGGGATCGCGCTGACCTCCTCAAAGAAATGGAACAGCTGGGCGGGCTCGTAGCCGGTAATCTTGTAGTCCATGGTGCCTCCTTGGCGCAACTGGTTAGACAGTAAGACATGCGACTTGTATATTCCCAGACTTTGCGTGCATAAACCAGTCGAAAACGCCGAGCGCCCTCGCATCATCGGCTAACGGTGGACCGTATAGCGTAACGGTCACAACTTCCGCAGCTCTACAAATCGAGGCGCCCTTTCCGGAGCGCCTC